>JBIPNU010000008.1:0-16676 GCA_044370615.1 Burkholderiales bacterium | reverse complement strand
CTGAGCGTCCCGGGGGCTCGCGGCCGGCTCGCGCGAGGCCGCCGGGACGATGCGCCCCGCAGTCCGTGCCGCCCGCTCGTTCCCACCCGGTCAATCCTCAGGAGTCCAGACGATGATCCGTTCGCTTCGCCCCGCTCGGCTCGCGCGCCGATGGTCCGTATGCTCGCTCATCGCCGTGGCGCTGATGGCAGGCTGCGCCAGCGGGGGAGGAAGCGGGTCGGGCGAGCGCGCCGCGACCGCGTCGTCCGACGCGCCGCCGCGCGTGCGCGCGGGCAGCGCCCATCCGCCGCGCGCGCTGCTCTACGTGGGCAACAGCTTCATGTACTACAACAACAGCCTGCACAACCATGTCGGGCAACTCGCGCGCCGGGCCTCGCAGCCGAAGGCGGCAGCCCACCGGGCGACCTCGCTCACGATCAGCGGCTCCGGCCTTGACTGGCATGACCTCACCGCCTACCTGCGGCCCGGCGGCGGGCTCGGGCGCTATTCGTTCGTGGGCGACAACGAGGTGCGCTTCAATCCCCCGGGACGCCAGTACGACTCGGTGCTGCTGATGGACTGCAGCCAGTGCCCGGTGCATCCGGTGCTCTCGAAGGTTTTCTTCGAATACGCGGCCCGCCATAGCGCCACGGCGCGCGCGCATGGCGTGGAGCCGATGTTCCTGATGACCTGGGCCTACGCCGACAAGCCGGAGATGACCGCGGGCCTCGCCGAGGCCTACACCCGGGCCGGGCGGGAGAACGACGCACACGTGGTGCCGGCCGGGCTGGCCTTCGCGGCATCGATCGCGCGCCGCCCCGACATCGACCTGTACGTGCCGGACAAGCGGCACCCGAGCCTCGCCGGCAGCTACCTCACGGCGGCCACGATGCTCGCGTCGATCTGGAGCGTGAGCCCGGTGGGCAACGCCTACACCGCGGGCCTGCCGGCAGACGTCGCACGCCACCTGCAGGAGGTGGCCTGGGAGACCGCGCGCCGGTACCACGGGCGCCATTGACCTCGAGCCTGGCTCCGATCCGCCTGCGGGAGCGTCGCCTAGCCGCCAGCCTGCCTCCGGCGGGGATGCGTCAGCGCCCTGAGGCCGCCGCCCAGGCGGTGCCGATCATCGGCGTGGCGCGCAGACCGAGGTGTCCGTAGTCGCCGAAGCGGGCGAGGGCGTGCGCCGCGAGCGCCTCGGCGCCACCATAGCCGCCGCTGAAGTGCGCGAAGCCGGCTCCGGCCGCGTGGGCGCACCGTGCATCGACCACGCTGTCGCCGACGAGCACGGACTCGCGAGGGTGCGCGCCGAGCATGGCGATCGCGTGCAGCAGGGGGGCGGGATCGGGCTTGAGCGCGAAACCACGGCCAGCGCCCACGACGATGTCGAACGCGAAGTCCAGCCGCAGCGCACGCAGCACACCCTCGGCATCCGACTGCGACTTGTTCGTGCACACGCCCAGCGCGCACCCCGCCGCCCGCAGCGCATGCAGGCAGTCGAGCACGCCCGGGAAGGGCAGCGCGCGCAGGGCCGGCGCCATGGAATAGGCGGTCTCGTAGGCCACGCACAGGGCCTGTGCGCGTTCCTCGTCGAGCGCGAGGGCCTCGGCGACGGCTGCGGCGGTCCCGGCGAGTCCGCCGTGCAGCGAGGCCATGACCACATCCGGGTGCACGGGCGGCAGGTCGAGCGCGGCCAGCGCGTCGTCGAGCGCACCGGTGAGATCGGGCAGGGTGTCCACGAGCGTGCCGTCGAGATCGAACACGACGACGGGGTGCGCAGCCAGCCATTGCCCGAGGGCATCGGGCGCGAGCGGATCGTGGGCGGCGGGGGGAGTCATTCGCGGGAGGCGGTCGGCCGGCGGCATCAGGGCAGGGGGGGCGCGAAGGCGGGAGGGGATGCCCGACGTTCATCGGGCACGGACGGTGCGGGCGGGACCGGAGCCGCGGGCTGTTGCACGCGAGGGGCTGCGTAGAGCGCATCCTGGGTCGGGCGATCGAGTTGTCCGGGAACTCCCTCGAACACCACCTGCCCCGCGCGCAGGCCGACGAGCCGATCGGCGTGGCTGCGCGCGAAGTCCACCTGGTGAAGGCTGCACAGCACCGCGATGCCGTGCCGGTGGGCGATGTCGCGCAGGGTGTCCATCACCCGCGCGGCTGACTCCGGATCGAGGCTTGCCACCGGCTCGTCGGCGAGCAGCACGCCACCCTGCTGGGCGAGTACGCGGGCGATCGCCACGCGCTGCTGCTGCCCGCCGGAGAGTGCGTCGGCGCGCACGTAGGCCTTGTCGAGCAACCCGACCTGATCGAGCACGGCGAGCGCGCGCTGGCGGTCCCCGGCCCGGAATCGTCGCGCGAGCACGCGCCACAGGGGCGTGCCCGCCAGACGCGCGAGCAGCACGTTGTCGATGGCCGACAGTCTGCCGATCAGGTTGTGCTGCTGGAACACGAGGCCGATGCCGCGCCGGGCCGCTCGCAGGGCCGACCCTCGCAGCGAATCGATGCGTTGCCCGTGCACGTGCACGGCCCCCGCGTCCGGGCGCGCGAGCCCGCTCAGGCAGCGGAACACGGTGGACTTCCCGGCGCCGCTCGCCCCGAGCAGCGCGACCAGCTCGCCTGCATGCACCTGCAGCGACACGCCATCGAGCGCCTGCACCGCGCCGTAGCGCTTGTACACGTCGATCAGTTGCAGCGGCGCGGTCATACCAGGCGGCGCCGGATCCAGGCGCTCAGCTGGTCGATCAGCGTGACCATGACCAGCACGGCGACCGTGAGCGTGAACAGGCGCTGGAAGTCCAGCAGGTCGATCGCGGCCTTGATCTCGATCCCGATGCCGCCGGCGCCGACGATCCCCAGCACCGTGGACGTGCGCACGTTGGCCTCCCACACATAGAGGGACACCGACGAGAGGTTGGGGAGAACGGCGGGAAACACCGCGAAGGACATCACCCTGGCGTGGCCCGCGCCACTCATCGCGGCGGCCTCGAGCGGCGCGCGCGGCAGCGTCTCGATCGCCTCGGCGTTGAGCTTGGTGATCACGCCGATCGAGTGCACGATCATCCCCAGCACGCCGGCGAACGGGCCCAGCCCGACCGCCGCCACGAACAGGATCGCGAACACCACGGTGTCGATGCCCCGACAGGCGTTCGAGAACCAGCGTACCGGCAGTGCGATCCATCGCGACGGCGTGACGTTGCCTGCGACCAGCATCGACAGGGGGGCGGCGACCAGTGCCGCGACCGCGGTACCCACCGTGGCGATGGCCACCGTCTCGAAGGCACGCAGCGCGATGGTGTCGAGTTCCTTCGCGTACGGTGGCCAGCCGGTGGCGGCCCACTCGGCCAGCCGCGGCAGGCCGCGTACCAGCGCCGCGAGGTCGACTCGGGCGAGCACCGCGCACACCGCGAGGAAAGCCAGCGCGGCGGCGATCGCCGCCGCGCGCGCGAGCGTCTCGCGCGAGGTCCAGTCGATCGCCGGTTCGAGATAGCTGCCGTCGGCGCGGCGCAGCGCGATGCGTGGGCTCATCGGGGCCGGCTCAGCCCTTCAGCACGCCAACCTCGCGGCCCATCTGCTCGAGCACGGCGTAGGGCTCGTGGCCGGTCGGCACGAAGCCGGTGTACGGCCACGGCAGCATCTCCTTCGCCTTCGCCTCGGGAATGGAGGCGAGCGCCTTCTGCAGCCGACGGGCGAGTTCCGGGTCGAAGCCCCGCCGCACCACCACCGGCTCGTTGGGCAGCGGATCGGACTCCCAGACGATCCGGTTGGAGTCGGGCTTGATCTGGCCGTTGCGGATCATCGTGTTGCGGTGGGTATCCCAGCCCGTGGCGAGGTCGACCTGGCCGCCGATGGTGGCCATCTGCGCGGCCGCGGCCGAGGCGCCTTCCGCATACCGGCTGAAGTAGCTGCGCGGATCGATGCCCCGCTGGCGAAGGAAGTGCGTGGGCACCAGCCAGCCCGACGTCGACCCGACATCGAGCATCTGCATCGACAGGCCTTTCGCGTCCTCGGGGAAGCGCTTCACCTCGAGGCCCGGGCGGCCGACCACGATCGCCTTGTAGAAATTGCGGCCCTGGATCAGCAGCATCGCGATCGCCTGCGCGTCGCCCTTCAGGCGCGCGAGCACGTAGCCCCACGGTCCCATCTGCGCCACGTCGATCTGCTGCGTGGCGAGGGCGACCGAGATCCCGGCCCAGTCGTTGGCCACGGTGAGGTCGAGGTCCATCCCCAGCGCATCGGCGGCCATCCGGTAGACCGGCTCCCATACGCGGCGGGTATCGGCCTGGGTCGGCTGCTGCGGTCCGAGGCCGACGCGAAGAACCGGCTTGCGCTGGGCGTGGACGGGCAGGGTACGGGTCAGGGCGAGGCCGCCGAGGGCGGCGGCGCCGGCGGTGATCACGGTACGACGGGACATCGGGTTTCTCCGGTGGAGGCAGGGGAGCAGGGCGCCTGAACGCTAGCCGCCGCCCGTGACGCACCGGTGTCGTTCGCATGAACGTCGAGTGACAGGGTGGGCATCGCGAAGGCGGCGCATTACGCACCTCTCGCCCCCGCGGCGCGAGCGGACGGTCGCGACCGACGCTCGATGCGCTCCCGCCCCGCCGCCCGCGCTCCGTTCAGTCGGCGCGGATGGCGGCTTCGCGGACCACCTTCGCCATGCGCGTGCGCGTGGCCTCGATGAGCTCGGCAAGGGCGCGAGGCGTGCCCGGCTGCGGGGATGCACCCATCGCGGCGAGCTTGCCCGCGACCGCAGGGTCGCGCAGCGCGCGCGCCACCTCGGCATTGAGCTGATCGACCACCGCACGCGGGGTACCTTTCGGCACGAGGATCCCCGTCCATGTCGCGAACGTGAACCCCGGGAGCGCCTGCTCGGCGAGCGTCGGCACCTGCGGCAGCAGTGCGGTTCGCGCCGGCGTGGCCACGGCCAGAGCCCGCAGCCGACCGGACTGGATGCGGGGCAGCGCGACCGACAGCGCGGAGAACATGACGGGCACCTCCCCTCCTTCGACGGCTGCGAGCGCAGCCGCCGCCCCTCGGAACGGCACGTGGGTCAGGCGCGCGCCGGTGGCGGACTTGAAGAGTTCCATCACCACGTGATGCGAACCCCCGATCCCCGCCGACGCGAAATCCAGGCGACCGGGCTCCCGCCGCGCGAGCGCGATCAGGTCCGCAACGCTGCGCACGGGCAGGGCCGGGTGCGAGACCAGGACCCAGGTGCTGGTGGTCGCGAGGCTCACCGGGTCGAGCAGGTCGAGCGCGCGGAAGTCGCCGCGACCCTGCACCAGCGGCACGTAGGTGAGCGTGCTGTCGCTGATGCCGCCGATGGTCTGGCCGTCGGGGCGTGCGCGGGCGAGCCGCTCCAGCCCGATCATGCCGGCGGCACCCGGCAGGTTCTCGACCACGAAAGGCTGGCGCAGTTGCTCCGCCAGTTTCGACGTCAGAAGCCGGAGAGACAGGTCGCCCGCGCTCCCCGCCTGCACGGGCGAGATCACCAGCACCGGACCTGCCGGATAGTCCTGGGCGGGTGCCACCGCCGGCATGGCGCAGGCGGCGCCGACAGCCAGCGCCAACGCCCGCTGCGCGCATCGGCCATCGCGCCCCGCTCCTGGCGCACGCGCGCCCTCGCGGATTCCACCCCGAGGCTGCGCCCCGGCTCCGACCCGGTCGCGCCCGCCCTCGGCGTCCTGTCGGTCGATCGACCTCGCTCGCATCATGGCCTTCCCCGGGCTCGAATCCTCACGGCTGCGCTGGCGCATCGGCCAGGCGCATCGCGCGCACGCCGATCTTCAGCGTCATCGCGCCGGTCATCGGGAGCACGCAGGAGATGGCCTCGAGTACCTGGACCCGGTTCAGGCCATGGTCGTATGCACGGCGCATGTGTCCGGCGGCAAGCGTTGCGTCCCCGCGCGCGCACGCCGCGGCCGCGGCGATCAGTTCGCGCGGGCCGGGCCCGAGGCGAGCGCTCGAGGCCGCGCGGGCATCGCGGCACAGGCAGTGATCCACCCAGCGCGCGGCGACGCGCGCGAGATCGGGATCGATCGAGGCGATGTAGGCGTACTCGTCGGTGAAGCGCTCGCTCGATGCGGGTTCCTCGCCCTGCCACGCGCCGCACTCGAGTTCGGGAAAGGGCGTGAGTTCGGCGGGTTCGCCCCCTTCGGGCATTCGACCGAACGGGTAGTCGGGCCGATTGGCCGCGAGGATCGCCGAGGCGACATGCGCGAGCGTGGTCCAGCCGGTCACCGGCGCCATCGCGCTCGCCGCCTCGAACATCAGCGCGTGGGTCACCCCGAGGCAATAGAGCCGCCGGACGTGATTGGGCGCGAAGCGGTGCTCGCCCCGGGCGGCGAGCATGGCCAGCGTGATCAGTTCCCGCATCGGGTGCGAGAGTTGCTGCGCGTCGCCGCCGCGACCGGTGTAGTGGTGGACGTAGCCGGCCGTCTTGGAGATCAGGTCGTAGGTGGCGGGCTTCTCGCGGATGAGCAGCTTGAACTCATCGAAGGTGTCGCCTCGGCGCGCGAGTGCGCGCGCGAGCACCTGCTCGGGGTGCAGGTCCTCTCCTTCGTCGTTGGTACCGAAGGGCGAAGGCGTAGCCGGAGGCGAGGGTTCGTTATCGGAACTCATCGGGCATCCTTGTTCGGGCGGTCGGCGATGCGGTGTGCGTGATGCGAGCGGGGACGGCGCGGCGAGGGCCAGCCACTCGCGCCTGCCCGCCGCGAGGCAGGCGCGGGTGCATCGCGGCCGGGGATCGGCTGGCTGCCCGCTGCACCGGGCGCCTCGCATGGCCGGATGCCGGGGGTCGCCGAAGCGGGTCCGTCATCGAGGCGGCCCGGCCAGGCGCGGCGTGCGACGGGGCACCGCGCTCTACTCGGCCTGGATGCCTGCCGCCTTGATCACCTTGCCCCACTTGGCGATCTCGCTCTTCAGGAATGCCGCGAAGGCCTCCGGCGTCGAGGGGGCCGGGTCTGCGCCCTGCGAGAGCAGCAGCGCGCGCGCCTCGGGCAGCCGCAGCACCTCGCCCACGTCACGACTCACCCGCTGCACGATCGGCCGCGGCGTGCCGGCAGGCGCGAACAGTCCGAACCACACGACAGCGTCGATGCCCGGGAACCCCTGTTCGGCAGCCGTGGGGACGTCGGGCGTGGCCGTGAAACGCTCGTTGCCGAGCACGGCGAGCGCGCGCAGCTTGCCCGCCTTCACCTGTGCGGCGGCGGTGCTGGTGGCGAGGAACGCCGCCTGCACCTCGCCCACCACGACGCCGGTCAGCGCGAAGCCTGCGCCCTTGTACGGCACGTGGGTGAGCGCCGCCCCGGTCATCTGGTTGAAGAGCTCGCCGGAGAGTTGTCCGCTGGTGCCGCCACCGGGCGAGCCGTAGTTGAGGCCGCCCTTGCGGGTTCGCGCCAGCGCGACGAACTCGCGCAGGTCCCTGGCTGGCACCGAGGCGTTGACCACCAGCGCGACGCCGGACACCGTGAGCTGCGTGACCGGGATGAAATCGCGGACCGGATCATAGGCCAGTCGCTTGAACAGGAACTGCGGGCTCGCGTGCGTGCCGATGTGGCCGTTGAACAGCGTGTAGCCATCGGGCGCGGCGCGCGCGGCGATCTCGGCGCCGATGATGCCGCCGGCACCGGCGCGATTGTCGATCACGAAGGACTGGCCCCAGCGCTCCCCGAGCTTCAGGCCGATGAAGCGCGCGGTGATGTCTGCGGTGCTGCCCGGCGAGCCGGTGATCAGCCGGATCGGCCGGTTGGGATAATCGCCGGCGGCCGCGGCCGCGAGCGAGGGCGAGGCAAGGCTCGCGGCGGCGAGCACGGCAAGCAGGGGCAGGGTGCGGCGCATCGGGGCGACTCCTCCGGGAGCCGGCGACGGGTTGCCGCCGCGGGCAGGTCACCGACGGCAGGCACCCGGGCATCACGCCCCACCGAAGGGTCTCCGGGGGACGGGTGGCCGGCGCGAGCCGCCAGTCTAGCGCAGCGCGGTGGCCCGCCGATACCGTCGCGGCGGAGGGTGATTGCGCGGCGCGCGGGCTGGCTGCACAATGGACCCATGCTGAAATTGCCTGCCATCGATCCGCGTGACGTCCCTGCCCAGCGGGGCGTCTCCTATCCCGCGCCGTTCGCGCAGCGTGTGTCCGGTCGGGTGCGTCGTCGCGTCGGTGACGCGCTCGGCCTGCGCAATTTCGGGGTCAACCTCACCCTGATCGAACCGGGCGGCCAGTCGGCGCTGCGCCACTGGCACACCCGGCAGGACGAGTTCATCTACATCCTCGAAGGCGAGCTGGTGCTGGTCACCGACGAGGGCGAGCAGGTGCTGACCCAGGGTATGGCGGCCGGTTTCCCGGCCAGCAGCGGGGATGGCCACCATCTGGTCAACCGCACCGCGCACCCGGCGGTGTACCTCGAGGTCGGCGACCGCGCGCCCGGCGACGATGTGTACTACCCGGACGACGATCTCGTCGGACAGGCTGCCCCGGCGCCGCGCGTGTTCCGCAACCGCGACGGACAACCGTACTAGGGTGCGATCGCTCGCGACGCCGAGCGGTCGGCGTCGCGTCGGGCGCGCGGGGCTCTCGCGAGACGCTGTCCGTGCACCCCGCTCCCGCGGCATCCGATCCTGGCGAGGATCGGCAACCGGTGCGGTGGCATCGCGCGGCGGGCGTGCCCGGCCGGTGAAGCGGCGACCCGGGACGACAACGCGCGCGCGGCGGACAGGTCGCGCCCGCGGGCACGCGCAGGATCGATCCCGCCCGGTGGGCGCGAGGACGAGGTGTCGAGCCCGGTGGGCGCGAGGACGAGGTGTCGCGCCCGGTGGGCGCGAGGGCGACCGGTCACGCCCCCCGCGAGCGCGAGGAGGACCGGATACGTACGGCGGGCACGCGCGCGACAGGTCGCGCCTGGTGGGCGCGAGGACCACCTGTCGCAACCGGCGGGCGCGAGGACGACCGGTCACGCGGGGCGGGCGGGCGCAGCGGCGGGCCGCAGGCTCACCAGCACTACGCCTGCGATCACCAGCCCCGCGCCCAGCGACTGCAGCAGGCTGATCGACTCGCCGAGCAGCAGCCACGCGAGTGCGATGGTCACCACCGGACCGACCGAACTCAGCAGCGCGACCTGGGTCGCGCCGAGCCGGCGCAGTGCTTCGGCGACCAGCAGGATCGGCAGCACGGTGGAGAGGGTGCCCAGCCCGAGCGCAAGACCCGCGGCGGTGGCCGGCACGGCCAGCATCTGCGCGACATCGTGGGTGACGCCGAAGTGCACGATCGAGGCCACGCAGGCGACCGTGGAGGCGTAGGCGGTGAAGCGCAGCGATCCGATGCGCCCGATCACCCGCGTGCTGGCGATCACGTAGCACGCGTAGGTGAAGGCGCTCGCCAGGGTGAAGGCGGTGCCGATCGCCAGGGCGCTCGCGCTGCCGGTCAGGTCCAGGCTCTGCCACGCCACCAGCACCACGCCGCCGTACGAGAGCGCGAGTGCCGCCGCCCCGCTGCGGGTGAGCGTCGTGCCGTGGAGGAGGCGCGAGAGCAGCACCACGAAGGTGGGGTAGAGGAACAGGATCAGCCGCTCGAGGCTGGCCGGGATGTAGGACAGGCCGATGAAGTCGAGCCAGCTCGACAGGTAGAACCCGAGCAGCCCGCAACCCACGATGCCCAGGACGTCGCGTCGCCCCAGCGAGGCGAGGCCCGCGCTGCCCTGCCACAGCGCAAGCAGCACGAAGAAGGGCAGCGCCACCACCATGCGCATCGCGAACGTGGTGGTGACGTCAAGGCCCTGGGCGTAGAGCAGCTTGACGAAGATCGCCTTGGCGGAGAAGCAGGCCGCCCCGGCCAGTGCGAGCGCGATGCCGATGCGTTGCGAGCGGCGGCGCTCGGTGGCGTCCGGCGGCATCAGCGGCGCCGGCTGCCGCCCCCGCGTCCACCACCCAGCAGCGAACCGAGCACGCCGCGCACGATCTGGCGGCCCAGTTCCGACCCGACCTGCCGCGCGACGCTCTTCACGGCGGTCTCGACCACGCCCTGGCCGCGACCGCCACCGCCGCCGAGCAGGTCGCCCAGCGAGCCGAGCAGCCCACCGCCGCCGGCGCCTTGCCCGGGGGCCGCCTCGCCCGCCGATCCGCCCCGCAGCTTCTCGTAGGCCGATTCGCGGTCGACCATCTTCTCGTAGTGGCCAGCCACCGGAGAGGATGCGAGCGTGCGGGCGCGCTCCTCGGCGCTCACCGGCCCCAGCCGCGAGGCCGGGGGCAGCACGAAAGCGCGCTCGGTGATGGTGGGCGTGCCCTTCGCATCGAGGAAGGACACCAGCGCCTCGCCGACGGCCAGTTCGGTGATCGCCGACTCGATCTTCAGTCCCGGATTCGGGCGCATGGTGGTCGCCGCGGTCTGCACCGCCTTCTGGTCGCGCGGGGTGAAGGCGCGCAGCGCGTGCTGGACCCGGTTGCCCAGCTGGCCCAGCACGGTGTCGGGGATGTCGGTCGGGTTCTGGGTGACGAAGTAGACGCCCACGCCCTTGGAGCGGATCAGGCGCACCACCTGCTCGATCTTCTGCAGCAGCGCCGAAGGCGCATCGGTGAACAGCAGGTGGGCCTCGTCGAAGAAGAAGACCAGCTTCGGTTTCTCCGGATCGCCCACCTCGGGCAGGCGCTCGAAGAGTTCGGAGAGCAGCCAGAGCAGGAAGGTGGAATAGACCATCGGCGACTGCATCAGCCGGTCGGCGGCCAGGATGTTCACCTGTCCGCGACCCTTCGCATCGGTCTGCATCAGGTCGTCGATGTCCAGTGCCGGCTCGCCGAAGAACGAGTCGCCCCCCTGTTCGCCCACGGCCAGCAGCCCGCGCTGGATCGCCCCGATGCTCGCCGCCGAGATGTTGCCGTACTCGGTCTTGTACTTCGCCGCGTTGTCGCCCACGTGCTGCAGCATCGCCCGCAGGTCCTTCAGGTCGAGCAGGAGCAGTCCGTTGTCGTCGGCGATCTTGAAGGCGAGCGTCAGCACGCCCTGCTGGGTGTCGTTCAGGTTGAGCATGCGCGCGAGCAGCACCGGGCCCATGTCGGACGCGGTGGCGCGCACCGGGTGGCCCTGCGCGCCGAACACGTCCCAGAACACCACCGGGAAGGCGCTGAACAGGTGGCTCTCGGCCACGCCCAGCTGCTCGGCGCGCTCGCGCAGCCTCGGCTTCCACTCGCCGGCGCAGGCCAGTCCCGAGAGGTCGCCCTTGACGTCGGCCATGAACACCGGGACGCCGGCGAGGCTGAACTGTTCGGCGAGGCGCTGCAGGGTCACCGTCTTGCCGGTACCGGTGGCCCCGGCGATCAGGCCGTGCCGGTTGGCGAGCCCCGGCAGCAGGCAGATGTCGGAGGCGGCTTTGGCGATGGGCAACGGCTGGGCCATGGCGAATCTCCGATGGCGGTGGGCTCGACGCGGGAGCGTAGCACAGGGCCGGGCGGGGTCCCGCACGGTAGAATCCGACCCTTCGCCCGGGGGTGCAGGCCACGTCGCCGCGTCCGGGCCAGCCTGGGAGCCTCGTCATGGCCGGACACAGCAAGTGGGCCAACATCAAGCACAAGAAGGCGATCGCCGATGCGAAGAAGGGCAAGGCGCTCACCCGGGTGATCCGCGAGATCACCGTTGCGGCGCGCACCGGCGGGGGAGACCCCAATGGCAATCCGCGACTGCGGCTGGCGATCGCCAAGGCGCGCGAGGTCAACGCGTCGAAGGACACGATCGAGAACGCGATCAAGCGCGGCACGGGCCAGCTGACCGGCGAATCCCTCGACGAGGTGCGCTACGAGGGCTACGGCATCGGCGGCGCGGCGGTGATGGTCGACTGCGTCACCAACAACAAGACGCGCACGGTGGCCGACGTGCGCCATGCGTTCAGCAAGCATGGCGGCAACCTGGGCACCGACGGCTCGGTGGCCTTCCAGTTCCGGCACTGCGGCCAGTTCGTGTTCGCGCCCGGCACCAGCGAGGAGCGGGTGATGGAGGTCGGGCTGGAGGCCGGCGCCGAGGATGTGTCCACCGGCGAGGATGGCAGCGTCGAGCTCATCTGCTCCCCGGCCGACTTCGGCCCGGTGGCCGCGGCGCTGGAGGCGTCCGGCCTGCGGGCGGAGTTCGCCGAGGTGACGATGAAGCCGCTCAACGAGACCGCGCTCGCCGGCGACGAGGGTGCGCGCATGCAGCGGCTGCTCGATGCGCTCGAGGCGCTCGATGACGTCCAGGAGGTGTACACCACCGCCGTGGTGGACGCCTGAACGCCGCGTACCTGCGGGCGGGCGTGGTGCCCGCGCTGTTCGTGCTGCTGTGGAGCACCGGCTTCCTGGCCGCGCGACTGGGCCTGCCGTATACCGGTCCCTTCACCTTCCTGCTGCTGCGCTTCGTGCTGGTGGTGGCGCTGCTCGCCGCGATCTGCGCGATCGTGCGCGTGGGCCTGCCGCGTGGTCGGCGCGAACTCGCTCACCTCGCGGTGGCCGGATTGCTGGTCCATGCCGGCTACCTGGGAGGCACGTTCACCGCGGTGCACCTGGGGCTGTCCTCCGGCGCGATCGCGCTGCTGGTCGGCCTGCAGCCGATCGCCACCGCGGCCTTCGCCGGGCCGCTGCTGGGCGAGCGGGTGAGCGCCCGGCAGTGGGCGGGACTCGCGCTCGGGCTCGCCGGGGTGGCGCTGGTGCTGCTGCCGCGTGCCAACGCCACCGGCATCGGCGCCGGATCCCTGCTCGCCGGCCTGGTGGCGCTCGCCTCGATCACGGCCGGCACGCTGTGGCAGAAGCGCTACTGCAGCGGCATGGACCTGCGCGCCGGGTCGCTGGTGCAGTTCGTCGCCGCCGGGCTGGCGGTGGCGGCTCCCGCGGTGCTGCTCGAAGGGCTCGAGGTGCGCTGGAGCGGCGAGTTCGCGGTCGCGCTCGCGTGGCTGGTGCTGGTGCTGTCTCTGGGGGCGATCAGCCTGCTGCACCTGCTCATCCGGCGCGGCGAGGCGGCGCGGGTGGCGAGCCTGTTCTACCTCACGCCCGGGGTCACCGCGCTGCTGGCGTGGCCGATGTTCGGCGAGCGGTTGGCCGCGAGCGGCATCGCCGGGCTGGTGCTCGCCGCGGCAGGCGTGGCGCTGGTCAACGCCGCGGCGGCGGCCCCGGCGCGCGATACACTGAAGGACGCGCGGCGCGGCTGAGCGCTCCGCGCCCGGAGTTTCGCGAGCGTCCACTGATGGCCAGTCCCGCCCCCCTTACCCGCCGCATCCTCGGCATCGACCCGGGCCTGCGCCGCACCGGATTCGGCGTGGTCGAGGTGCGGGGGTCGCGGCTGCGCTACATCACCTCCGGCATCGTGCGCGTGCCGATGGGCGAGCTGCCCGGCCGGCTGCGCGCCATCCTCGACGGGCTGGGCCAGGTGATCACCGCCCACGCGCCGCAGCAGGCGGCGATCGAGAAGGTGTTCGTCAACGCCAATGCGCAGTCGACGCTGCTGCTGGGGCAGGCGCGGGGCGCGGCGATCTGCGCGGCGGTGCTGCACGACCTGCCCCTGTCCGAGTACACCGCCCAGCAGGTGAAGCAGTCCGTCGCGGGCAGCGGATCGGCGAAGAAGGCGCAGGTGCAGGCGATGGTGCGCCGGCTGCTGGCCCTGCCCGGAGACCCGTCGCCGGATGCGGCCGACGCGCTCGCCTGCGCGATCTGCCACGCCCACGGCGGCCAGGGCCTGGGCGGGCTTGCGACCGCCGGCTACCGGATGCGCCGTGGCCGCCTGGTCGCGCTGCCGGCGGGCAGCGTGGAGGCCGGCCCGCGCATGCCGGCGGCGGGAGGGCGCCCGTGATCGGCCGGCTCACCGGGGTGCTGCGCGAGAAGAATCCGCCGCAGGTGCTGGTGGAGGTCGGCGGCGTGGGCTACGAGCTCGACGTGCCGATGAGCACCTTCTGCCAGCTGCCGCGCGTGGGCGATCCGGTCACGCTGCACACGCATCTGGCGGTGCGCGAGGATGCCCACCTGCTCTACGGGTTCCTGACCGAGCGCGAGCGCCAGGCGTTCCGGGCGCTGGTGCGCATCAGCGGCGTGGGGGCCAAGACGGCGCTCGCGGTGCTCTCGGGCATGGATGTCGACGGCCTGGTCGAGGCGGTCGCTCGCCAGGAGACCGCCCGGCTGCGCCGGGTGCCGGGCATCGGCCAGAAGACGGCCGAGCGGCTGCTGCTCGAGCTCAAGGGGCGGCTCGCCGACGCCCTCCCGGGCGCGGGCGGCCAGCCCACTGCGGCCGCTGCCTCGACCGATGTGCTCAACGCGTTGCTCGCGCTGGGCTACAGCGAGAAGGAGGCTGGCGCAGCTGTCCGGCAACTGCCGCCCGAGTGCCCGGTGGACGAGGGCATCCGCAGCGCGTTGCGGTTGCTCTCGCGCGTCTGAGCGGTTGTCGTCCGCAGCGGCGACACGCACGCGGCGGCTCGCCCGGCCTGCCGTGCCCGGGGCGGGCGCCGGACCTCGCCCGGGCGTGTCCGCCTCCGCGGACATCGCGGGACGCGGCATCGACCCATCGCGCACCGGCGCGGGCGGCTTGGGGCGATAATGCGGCGCCCATGTGTCCTGCCGGAGTCCGGATGGCGATCGAGACCGATCGGCTGATCAGCGCCGCGCCCGCGTCCTCGCAGGAGGAGGTGATCGAGCGCGCGCTGCGCCCGCGGCTGCTCGACGAATACGTGGGGCAGGAGAAGATCCGCGGCCAGTTGTCGATCTTCATCGAGGCGGCCCGCTCGCGGCGCGAGGCGCTCGACCACGTGCTGCTGTTCGGCCCGCCCGGCCTGGGCAAGACCACGCTCGCGCACATCGTCGCGCGCGAGATGGGCGTGGGGTTGCGCCAGACCTCCGGGCCGGTGCTCGAGCGCCCCGGCGACCTCGCCGCGCTGCTCACCAACCTCGAGCCCAACGACGTGCTGTTCATCGACGAGATCCACCGTCTCTCGCCGGTGGTCGAGGAAATCCTCTACCCCGCGCTCGAGGACTACCAGATCGACATCATGATCGGCGAGGGGCCGGCGGCGCGCTCGGTGAAGCTCGAACTCAAGCCGTTCACGCTGGTGGGTGCCACCACCCGCGCGGGCATGCTCACCAACCCGCTGCGCGACCGCTTCGGCATCGTCGCGCGGCTGGAGTTCTACACGCCCGAGGAACTCGGCCGCATCGTCACCCGTTCGGCGCACCTGCTCGAGTGCGCGATCGACGCGAGCGGCGCGATGGAGGTGGCGCGCCGGGCGCGCGGCACGCCGCGCATCGCCAACCGGCTGCTGCGCCGGGTGCGCGACTACGCCCAGGTGCGCGCGGACGGCCGGGTCGACCGTGCGGTGGCCGACGCGGCACTCGCGATGCTCGACGTCGATGCCGCGGGCCTCGACGTGATGGACCGCAGCCTGATCGAGGCGGTGATCGCCAAGTTCGATGGCGGTCCGGTCGGCGTCGACAACCTCGCCGCGGCCATCGGCGAGGAGCGCGATACCATCGAGGACGTGATCGAACCGTTCCTGATCCAGCAGGGCTACCTGAAGCGTACCCCGCGTGGGCGCATCGCCACCGCGGCCGCCTACCGCCACTTCGGCCTCGCGCAGCCGCGCCGCACGGAGTCGATGGATCTCTGGGATGAAACGCGCTGACCCGCCCGCACGCGCGTTCCGCCTGCCGGTCCGGGTCTACTACCAGGACACCGATGCGGGCGGGGTGGTCTACCACGGCGCGTACGTGGCCTTCCTCGAGCGAGCGCGCACCGAGTTCCTGCGCTCGCTCGGCTTCGACATCGGACGCCTCGCCGCCGACGGACTGCTCTTCGTGCTGCACCGGATCGAACTCGACTTCCTGCGCCCGGCGTTGCTCGACGAGGCGCTGGCGGTGACCGCCCGGGTGGCGAGCCTCGGTCGCAGCAGCACGCGCTTCGAGCAGACGATCGAGCGCGAGGACGGCAGCGTCGCGGCGCGGGCGATGGTGTCGCTTGTTTGCGTGTCGGCGCAGCGCTTTCGCCCGGTGTCGATCCCGGCAGCGCTGCGATCGGCGCTGGAACCCTGGCTGGACAGGACGGCAGACCAATGAACGTGACGCAGGACATGTCGGTGTGGGGGCTGGTGTCGAACGCGAGCCTGTTCGTGCAGCTCGTGATGCTGGGGCTTCTGGCCGCCTCGCTGCTGTCGTGGTGGACCATCTTTCGCAAGCTGTTCGTGCTGCGGCAGGCGCGCCTCGATACCGAGACCTTCGAGCGCGCGTTCTGGAGCGGTGGCGACCTCGCCGCGCTCTACCAGTCGGCGAGCGCGGCGCGAGAGCGCGCCGGCAGCCTCGAGCGGATCTTCGAGGCGGGTTTTCGCGAGTACACGAAACTCAAGCGCGCGGCGGGCGACCGCGGGGCCGTGATCGACGGCACGCGGCGCGCGATGAGCGCCACCTTCCAGCGGGAACTCGACGCGCTCGAGGGCAACCTCGCTTTTCTCGCCTCGGTCGGCTCGGTCACGCCGTATGTCGGCCTGCTGGGTACCGTCTGGGGCATCATGCACGCCTTCATGGGCCTGTCGACGGTGGCGCAGGCCACGCTGTCGCTGGTGGCGCCCGGCATTGCCGAGGCGCTGATCGCCACCGCGATGGGCCTGTTCGCGGCGATCCCTGCGGTGATCGCATACAACCGCTTCAGCACCGACGTCGACCGGCTGGCGGTGCGCTTCGAGAGCTTCATCGAGGAGTTCTCGAACATCCTGCAGCGGCAGGCGTGA
>JBIPNU010000234.1:0-4878 GCA_044370615.1 Burkholderiales bacterium | reverse complement strand
GTGCTGCTACCCCTCGACCTGATCGTGAGCCCCCCCTCGGATGGCGTGCTGCGGGAGGTGGACACCAACGGCCTTGCGTCAGGCAACATCCCGCTGGAGGCGATCGTCCACGCGCTGTGCGAGGTCATCGAGCGAGATGCGATCTCGCAGCACGAATTCCGTTGTCTGTTTGGCGATCCGGAGGACCCGATGGTTCCCTGCCGGCCCGTACGCCTCGATACGATTGAAGGGCCGGCGGCGACATGGATCGAACGTATCCTCCGCAAGGGGCTCCACGTAGTGGTACAAGAGATCTCGGTCGACATCGCGGTCCCCACCTTTCGCGCAACGCTGCTCGATCTGGGTTACGCGACCGCATCGGGCAGCGTCGCGGCGCGCTTTCCCGGGTACGGTACCCATCCCGATGCACGAATCGCGGTGCTCAGGGCGATCACCGAAGCGATACAGTCCCGCCTGGCCGTCATCCAGGGGGCCCGCGATGCCTACAACGTAGTCACGGAATCGCCGCGTCGTGCAACGCTGTTGGCTCGGGCCGCGGACCTTCATGCCGACGGCGCGATCGACTTCGCCCGGATCCCGACACATCCGACCCTCGACCTGCGCGACGATCTGGATTTCCTGCTCCGGAAACTGAAGGTCGCAGGATTTCATCAGGCGCTGGTATTCGACCTGAGCCGGGAAGACCTCGGGATACCGGTGGTACGGGTACGTATCCCGGGACTCGCGATGTTTGCGGTGAACCGGCTGCGAGCGGGCCCGCGCGAGCTACGCTGGCTGCTGCCCACCTGATCAATGGCCTCGATAAAACCTCCAGTAGTCTTCACTGGACCAAGCCTGAGCGCAGCGGAGGCGGCGGCGGCGCTCCCTGGCGCGACGATTCTCCCGCCCGCTGCTCGCGGTGACCTCTACCGCGCCCGATTCTTCAACGCGTCGTTCATCGTGTTCCTCGACGGCGTGTTCCACGAACGACTGGCCCCTTCGCCACGAGAGGTGGTCGATGTCGCCCGGGATGGCGCGCTACTGCTGGGCGCCTCCAGCCTGGGGGCGATTCGCGCCGCCGAATGCTGGCCTGTCGGCGTGCGCGGCGCCGGTACGATCTACCGCCTGTATCGCTCCGGAAGCCTGCTCTCGGATGACGAGGTTGCACTGGTGTTCGATCCAGCCTCCGGCCGCGCGCTTTCGGTTCCGTTGATCAACGTCCGATTCGCGGTGCGCCGTGCGGTACGCAGCCGGATACTGTCCACGGCCGAAGCGGGCGGACTGCTGAGTGCCGCGGGTTCGCTCTTCTATCCGGATCGTATCTGGCCAGAGATGCTCCATCTTGCCGGACTGGGCGGACGTACAGGTCTGAGCGAATACCTCGCCGCCCACGACCTCAAGCGGCGAGACGGGCTTCGGGCCCTGTCTCTCGCGGCGCGGTGGCTGCGTGACGATCCTGGCCTGCTGCATCGCCACGTTCGTCTCCACAGCGACCCGTTCGACTTTGCGGATGCCAGTCGGGAACCGATGGCCGACGCGTTGCTGGATCAGCAACCGGGCTGCACGCCGATTGAACTCGCCGCCTGGCTGATTGGTAGCGGGCGATACTTGCGCTTCACGGATGCACTGATCGGGCAGGGCGAAAACGAGGCCGCATCGCGCCTTCGCCTGGCAGACGGCCAATGCGAATCCTCGCCATCATCAACCGCGAGAGTGGCCTTGCGACGAGTACATGCAAGGGCATCCGCGCTGGAACATCTGCTCCGCGACACTGAATCGTTCGCCCAGTCGCTCTGGATCGAACTGCGCGCGCGCGGCGACTTGCAGGGGGAACTATTCCGCAGACGAGCGATAAGGCAGGCTGCCGGAGACCGACCCGTGGTCGATCCTCTGCGACTGCATCAGGCCGAACTCTCCATTCTCGCCGAGCACGGACTGCAATCGTGGCAGGACCTCGAGACTTGGGCCGCTTGCCGTCGGCTACCGATCGAATGGTTCGAGGAGTCGCGGCGAATGGTGGCCGCCGCCCGGGAGTCCCGGAGAGAAACCGCCGGGTACGCGGCGTACCCGGCGGTCCAACCCTAGCTGCGAGGCGGGCTACCAGGTTCCGGCCGCGCCCACCTTGTTGCCGGGACGCCCCATCGAGCCGAAGACGTTCAGCTTGGACAGGGTGTTGACCGAACCGCCCAGCTTCGGGAATCCAGTGAGGGAGTTGGGCATCGAGAAACCGAGGCCGGTCGCAAAGCCCACGCCTCCAACCGCCTGCTCGAGGATGGCCTCGTCGAGCTGGTCAAGCTTGGCGCTGTCCAGACGCTTGAGTTCATCGCGCTCGTCGCCGTCGACAGTGTAGTTGTGTGCGGCAAGGGTGCCGTCGACGTCGGCAAGCAGATCCGACCGGAACGACCGATCCATCGTGACCCGCTTCACTACTTCGTTGAAATCGCTCATTTAATTACCCCCTGAGTGGACATGATCGTGGACAAAGGGCGCGATGGGTCGGCCGGACCAGGCAACGATTCGCATACGCCCCGGATGGTACTCCCGGAACGCTACTCACCCGGATCGCGGTTGTCAAACAGCGTTGCAGATCCATGTCCGGCCGGGGCAGGCGGCTTACACCAGCGGTCGACAACCCGTCAGAAGGCGGGGCTTCACTCCGAGGCCGGATCAGCCGGGGAGCGCCTTAGCGCCATGACACGAGAACCATATGTCTCTTGTCGGACATATTCGAGTGGGGCAGGATTTTCCCAGGGAACGCGTACGCTGGAATCGATGGCGAGTGCGTCTCGATACGCGGCGTTCCCAAGCTCGTGATAGTCCATGGCAAGGTAGGCATGACCGAGCAGGCAGGCGAGCCTGGCCGCGTCGTGATCGCGGTCACCGCGGCCTGCGATCAGGTTCTGGAGGCGATCCGCCAAGCCCCGGATGTCCTGCCACGGTTCATGCGTCGGTTCGGGCGGCTGGAGCAGCGTCGCCTGCTGCCGGCACAACGCGAACAGCCGATCTCGTCGACGCAATCGAAGCAGATAGTGGGCCTGAGCGTACGTCACGTCCGCCCACCAGCGACTGGGAAAGACGAGCGACTGATAACGCCGCTCAGCAGCCGCATCGTCCCCCGCGCAGATCAGGCGGAACAACTCGCGTGTATCGTCGCCTCCGCCCGCCGCGGGGTCGAGATACCAGCGGGTTGCATCCTCGAGGTTGGCGAATCGCCGCAGTTCCATGGCCTCGTACAAGGATCGGTCACGACCAACGGTGGCGCACCCACGGTCGCGAAGACCCGCCCCACGCGAATCGGCAACCGATCGGCCAGTCCGCCGCCGGAACAGGCCACCCCGCATGGCAATCACCCCGACCCGGACCTCACAACGTCGGGCGACCACTCCGCAGGATACTCCGCTGGGGCAGCGAGTTGGGCGTATAGTCCATGGCGAGCGTGTCGAATCCCGCTGCAGACTGCAGCGATTGCGTCCACCGCAACGATCGGACCCTGTCATTGACGACGACTTTCTGGATTGATCGCCCGGTTGTCGTGACCGGCGGAGCGTCCTTCATCGGCAGCCATCTCGTCGAAGCCCTTGTCGCGCGCGGGGCGCGGGTCCATGTCGTGGACGATCTGTCCACCGGTCGACTCGATCATCTCGATGCGGTGCTCGCCGACCCGCACCTGCGCTTCACGCGGTCGGATCTCCTCGAGCCCGAGCATGCTCGGGCAGCAATGGCTGGAGCCTCGATCGTCTTTCACCTGGCGGCACGCCATGGCGGCCGCGGCTTCATCGACCGGCATCCGGCAGACTGCGCGACCAATCTCGCGCTCGACTCGAATGTCTTTCGTGCGGCCCTGGATGCGCGGGTCGACAAGGTGGTGTTCGCCTCGTCCGGCTGCGTCTATCCGGTCGGGCTGCAGGCCGATACCCGCGCCGAGGTCCGGCTTACCGAAGCGCAGGTCGGCCCGCCCCATGATCCCGACGGCATGTACGGCTGGGCGAAACTGTCGGCCGAGCTCTCGCTCGCGGAGTATCGTCGCCAGTACGGCCTGAACTCGATCTCGCTCAGGTATTTCACCGTCTACGGCGAACGATGCGACGCCAGCCGCGCGGTAATCGCGATGATGGCGCGCGCTGCTGCGACAGGATCCGCTCGAACTCTGGGGGAATGGGCAGCAGGTTCGCAACTGGACCTATGTCGGCGACGTCGTGGAGGCCACGCCGCTCGCCGCCGAAAATACAGGTGACGCGCAGGCGCTGAATGTCGGATCTAGCGAACCGGTACGCGTCATCGAAGCGGCGCAGATGATCGCGCGACTGGCCGGCTACGAGCCCGACTACCGCTTTCTCCTGGACATGCCTACCGGTCCGCTCAATCGCGTCTGCGATGGGACTCTCGCCCAGCGCGAGCTGGGCTGGCGCGCGAGGACCCTTTTCGCGGCCGGCGTCGAGCGTACCTGGACCTGGTACCGTGCGTCGCACTCGCCCGAGTCGATCGCCCGGACGCTTGATCGCGAACTGCTGGAGCGCTGAACACCGCTACGCCGGCTACGGCCAGACGAACCAGCTTCCGGACGTCGGATTCCTGGAATCGGAGCGCCGCGTTTCGAGTTCAGCGATGTCGATGGCCCGGCGCAAGCCCGCTGCAGCCAGGAGGCGTTCTGCCTGCTCCAGACGCTCTGGAGCGAGTTCGGCATAGCGCCTGTGGTCGAAAGGCCGCCGGATGATCTCCTCGTACAGCGTGTCTCCTTGCGCCTTTGCCAGCTCGACATGCAAGTGTTCGATGACCACCTCGGGCAGGTAGCGGAACAGGCCGGTCAGCACGGCGAGTTCGAAGATCCACAGATCGACAAAACATCGCTCGAAATAGGGCGGCACGAAGAATTCCGCTGACTCGACCCAGCCCCGCGAC
>JBIPNU010000233.1:0-4879 GCA_044370615.1 Burkholderiales bacterium | reverse complement strand
CTGCGCGGTTGACGCCGCCGGCCCACGCCGCCAGTATCGGCGCCCGGCGCGGACGCCGGCCGGGCTGCAGCCGCAGCCGCGCCGTGCTCGCACCCATGTCCGTGTCCCGCCCCCGAACGCCCGGAGCCGCCGATGAGCCCGATGTTCCGCCGCCTCGCGCGGCCCCTGTTCCTCGCCCTCGCTTTCGCCCCGGCTGCCGCCGGGATTGCCGCGGCCGCCGCGCCGACCGAGCGCTACCCGGTGCGACCGGTACGCATGATCATCCCGTTCGCCCCGGGGGGCGGCACCGATGCGGTCGGCCGCCTGCTTGCCCAGCACCTGGGTGAGCGCTACGGCCAGAGCTTCCTGGTCGACAACCGTCCCGCCGGCAGCGGCATCGTCGGCGCCGAGATCGTCTCTCGCGCGCCGGCCGACGGCTACACGCTGCTGTTCACCTTCAACTCCTTCGCCAGCAGCGCGCTGCTGGTCGACAAGCTGCCCTACGATCCGGTGCGCGATTTCACGCCGATCACGCTCGCGACCACCTCCCCGCTGCTGCTGCTCGCGCACCCCTCGCTGCCGGTGGGCAACGTCAAGGAAATGACCGCCTGGGTGCGTGCGAACGCCGGCAAGGTCAACTACGGCTCGTCCGGGAACGGCTCGCCGCCGCACCTGGGCATGGAGCTGCTGATGTCGCGGCTGGGCATCGCGATGACCCACATCCCGTACAAGGGCATCGGTCCGGCCACCGCGGCGCAACTGGGCAACGAGGTCCAGTTCGCGTTCACGCCGGTGCTGGTCGGACTGCCCCAGATGAAGGCGGGCAAGCTGCGCGCGATCGCCTCCGGCGCGGCGCGCCGCTCCGCCGCGGTGCCCGACATCCCGACCGTGGCCGAGTCCGGCGTCCCGGGTTTCGACCTGTCCGGCTGGTGGGGGCTGCTCGGGCCGGCGAAGCTCGCGCGAGCGCGGGTCGATGAACTGAACGCCGCGGTGCGCCGCATCCTCGAGGACGCCGAGGTCCGGCGCAACCTGCTGGCGCAGGGCATGGATCCGTCGCCGACCACCCCCGAGGCCTTCGCGGAGATCATCCGCAACGACATGCAGACCTGGGGTGCGCTCGGGCGCAAGCTCGGGGTCAAACTGGACTGACGCCCGCGGCCGGCGATCGCCGGCCCCCGTGCGATACTCCGCGCCCGTCGGCCGCGCGCCGGCCGTGTCCGACCGGCCGCGCGCTGTCCGCCGCCGGTCGCGCGGGTGTCGCGTGCCGGCAGTCTGCGTCGGAGGTTGCGCATGGAAGACATCGTCGCGCGGGCCCGGCCGGTGATCGGGCTGATGCTGGGCGACCCGACCGGCATCGGCCCCGAGATCGCCTGCCGGATGATCGACCGGCGCGCCTGGCCCGAGGGCGCGCGCGTCGTCGTGGTGGGGGATGCACGAGTGCTCGCGCTCGGCCAGCGCGATGCGGGCACCGACTTCGCGGTGCATCGCTGGCCGTCGGTCGCGGCGGTGGACTGGTCGGAGGCCGCGCTGCCGCTGGTGGACCTCGCCAACACCGATCCGGCGGCACTGCCGCGCGCGCAGGCCTCGCCGGAGTCGGGCCGGCTGTGCGGGGAGACGCTGGCGAGGATGATCGAGCTCGCGCTCGGCGGCGAACTGGACGGCATCTGCTTCGCGCCGCTCAACAAGGGCGCGATGTTCCGCGGCGGCTGGAACTACCACGACGAACACCAGATGTTCGCCGCGCTCACCGGCCATCGCGGCTTCTTCGGCGAGATGAACGTGATCGACCTGTTCGCCACCTTCCGCGTCACCTCGCACGTCGCGTTGCGCAAGGCGGTGGACATGGTGACGCCGCAACGGGTGGCCGACGCGATCGGGCTCGCGCACCGCACCCTTCGCGAGAAGGGCATCGCCTCCCCGCGTATCGGCGTCGCGGCGCTCAACCCGCACAACGGCGAGGGTGGCCTCTTCGGCGACGAGGAACTGACCATCATCGGTCCGACGGTCGAGCGGCTGCGCGGCGAGGGGATCGACTGCACCGGTCCGGTGTCCTCGGATGCGGTGTTCATCCGCGCGCGTGCCGGGCATTACGACGGCGTGGTCATGATGTACCACGACCAGGGCCAGATCGCGACCAAGCTGCTGGGTTTCCACCAGGGCGTCACCGTCACGGCCGGACTGCCCACGGTGTTCACCACCCCGGCGCACGGCACCGCCTTCGACATCGTCGGACAGGGCCGCGCCGACCCCGGCGCGATCGAGTCGGCGATGGCGATCGCCGCGCGCATGGCCGCTGCCCGCCGGATCGCGCGCGGCCACTGAGCCGCGCGCCGCCGACGCCTTTCCTCCATCATCGAGCCGCGCGGACCGCCGCGCTTTCCGGGAGATCTGCGATGAACCGTATCCGTTCGATCCGTCCGACCCGTTCCCCCCGCCGGCGTGGCGCGGCCACGGCGGCCGCGTGCGCGCTGGCCGGCCTGTCCGCTGCCGCCTTCGCGCAGTCCGGCTATCCGGACCGCCCGGTCCGGATGCTGGTGGGCTTCGCCCCGGGCGGAGGCGCGGACACCGCGGCCCGGCCGCTCGCCCAGCGGCTGTCGGAGTCGATGGGCCAGCAGTTCGTGGTCGACAACCGCCCCGGCGCGGGGGGCAACATCGCCACCGAGATCGCCGCCCGGGCCGTCCCTGATGGCTACACCCTGCTGATCGGCACCATCGCGGCGCTGGCGATCAACCCGGCGATCTACCCGAAGCTCGGGTTCGATCCGGTGCGCGACTTCGCGCCGATCACCAACGTGGCCTCGTCGATCAACGTGCTGGTCGTGCACCCTTCGGTGGCGGTGAAGGACGTGAAGGAACTGGTGGCGCTCGCCCGCACGCGCCAGGGTGGCCTCAACTACGGTTCGTCGGGGGTGGGCAGCGCCGGCCACCTGGCAGGCGTGCTGATGGAGCAGATGACCGGCGCGAGGCTCGTGCACGTGCCCTACAAGGGGGGCGCGCCGGCGATGACCGCCCTGCTCGGAGGCGAGGTGCAGGCGATCTTCTCGACGGCGGCCACTGCGATCCCGCAGATGAAGGCCGGCAAGATCCGCGGCCTCGCGGTCACCACCGCGAAGCGCGCCGGCATGATGCCGGACCTGCCGACGATCGCCGAGGCGGGCGTCCCCGGCTACGAGGCGAACAACTGGTATGGCCTGCTTGCGCCGGCGAAGACGCCCCGCGCGATCGTCAACCGGCTCAATGCGGAGTCGGTGAAGATCCTGAATACGCAGGCGCTGCGCGACATCTATTTCGTGCAGGGGCTGGAGCCGATCCCCAGCACCCCCGAGGCGTTCGGCGAGTACATCCGATCCGAACTCGCCAAGTGGGCCAAGCTCGTGCGCGCCGCCGGCGTGAAGCCCGAGTAGGGCGCTGTCCGCGGTCCGCGCGCATCGACGCGCGCGGACCGCACCGGGCGCGGGTGGCAGGCGCACCCTGCCGCCGGCCGGCACGGTGGCACCGGCCGCCCGCGGGCGCGGCACGCGCTGCCGGGCGGGGCCGTCCGGATCGCCTGCGCCCGGGCGGCGCGGCTCGCCCGTATTGCCCGCGGGCGCGCCCGGCACGCACGCCGCAGGCGGGAACTCCCCGCGATGGCCAGGCGCCGAGGGGCCTCGCCCGCCGGTCGACCGTCGCCGCTCGACCCGCGCCGGCGGGCCGCCGACGGCCGAGCGCCGACGAACCCCGCCCGGCGGCCGTCCACCCGCGCCCGGCCACTGCGGGCGGGCCGCCGCGGTCCGACGCTCCGGGGGGCGGTCGCCTCAGGGGTGGCTGCGGGTCACGCCCTCGCTCAGCAGCCGGTCGATCTCCTGCGCGGTGTAGCCGGCCTCCGCAAGGATCTCGCGGCTGTCCTGCCCGAGCTTCGGCGCCGGGCGGAAGTCTTCGCGCACGCCCCCGCTCAGCCGGTTGGGCAGGCGCATGCTGCGCACCCGACCCTCGGTCGGATGCTCGACCCACTCGAAGAACCCGATGTCGTTGAGGTGCGGGTCCTCGAGCAGCGACTCGAGCGTGTGGTAGGGCATCGCCGGCACGTCGGCCGCGTCGAGGATCGTCAGCCACTCGGCGGTGGTGCGGCCTTTCAGCGCCTCGATGCGGAAGGCGAAGTAGTCCTTCACGTTGCGATGGCGCGCCGACACCGAGCAGAAGCGCGGATCCTCGATCAGGTCGGGCCGCCCCACGGCCCGGAAGAATCCGAAGGCCTGGGCATCGGTATTGGCCGACACGCAGATCCAGCCGTCGGCGGTGGGCAGCGGGCGCCCGTCGGGGGAGAGCAGCCGCGGATCGCCGGTGCCGCCGTGCGCGGAGGGCGCGCCGTCGATCGGCGGGTCGAAGGTGGCCTGGTACATGTGCTCGTCGAGCACGTAGGCGGCCATGTTCTCGAACATCGGGATCTCGATCGACTGGCCCTCGCCGGTGCGGGTACGCGCGAACAGTGCCATCGTGATCATCTGCACCGCGATCAGCCCGACGGTGCGATCGCACATCACGATCGGCACGTAGCGCGGGTCGCCGAAGGAGCGGTGCATCAGCGCCGACACGCCCGACGAGCCCTGGATGATCGTGTCGTAGGCGGGCTTCGCGCGATAGCGTCCGCCCTGGCCGAACCCGAACATCCCGCAGTAGATGATCCGCGGATTGACGCGGCGAACGTCCTCGTAGGCGAGCTTCATCCGCTGCATCGAGTCCGGCCGCACGTTCCACAGCAGCACGTCGGCGCCGGCGATCAGTCGCAGCAGCGCCGCGTGGCCGGCCGGTTTCTTCAGGTCGAGCACCAGGCTGCGCTTGTTGCGGTTCAGGTGCAGGAACTTCGGCCCCATGTTCTCGGTGCGGCCGCGGCCGCCGATGTTCCGACCGAGGTCGCCGGAAG
>JBIPNU010000232.1:0-4880 GCA_044370615.1 Burkholderiales bacterium | reverse complement strand
ATGCGGAAAAGCGCCTCGGTCGGGCGCCCCGGATTCTCGTGACGCAGCCAGCCCTCGATCGCCGCCCCGGCCTCGACCACCCGACCGAAGAAGCGGCGGAAGGCAAAGGCGCCAGCCACCTCCTCCATCATGATGAAGGTCAGCCGGTCGCCTGCGAGTCGCAGGTCGCGCAGCCCGACGCGCGCGCCACTCGCGCGCACCTGCGCGTCGAGTTCCTGAAACTGCTGGGTGAATTCGATCTCGTGGGCGCGTCGACCGCCGCCGGGCAGCTCGAGGTCGAGCGACCAGCGACCGGCCACGCGCGCCGGCACCCACCAGAAGAAGACCTGGCTGCCGTAGTCGCGCAGCCGGATGTGCAGGTCGGCCTTCCAGTCGCCGAGGTCGAAGTCGTGCGAGACCACCCGCGTGCCCGGGCGCAGTTCGGCCAGCAGTTTCGGGCGCACCCGCAGGTTGACCCGCTTGCCCAGGTAGAGCGTGACGACAGTCGCCGCGGAGAGATCCGCTTCGAACAGGTCGCGCTCGCTGAAGCGCACCCGCTCCGCCACGCCAGCGACTCGAGCCAGTTCGCGGCTCTCCTGCACCAGCGCCGGGTCGAGTTCGTAGCCGATGCCCGACGCGCCCCAGTCGCGCGCGGCTGCGATGTTGATCCGTCCGTCGCCCGAACCGAGGTCGATCACGTAGTCGCGCGCGGTCACGTTGGCGATCCGCAGCATGGTGTCGATCAGGGTGAAGTTCGTCGGCGCGAACGGCACCTCGAGCTTGAGCGGCCCGAAGCTGAGCGGTGGCTCCGCGGCGCGCGCGAGGCCGGGGGGCAGGGCCAGCGCGGCCGACAGCGCGAGCAGGCGACGGCGCCGCTCGCGCGCGCCGGTGTCCAGGGCCGGACCGGGGGCCGACGGCAACGGCGACGACCCTGGGCAGGGCGGATGACGGGACGGGTTCATCGGGCGCGCAGGATAGCACGCAGGCGACGGCGCCCCGTGCGCCACGGCTCAGCCGCGGCTCGCCTCCCATGGGCGGGCGGCGGACGGTGCCATGCCATCGAGCACGACGCTGCCGCTCGCGCGATCGCCGCGCACGCGGGCATCGAACGCATGGTGCAGCCTCGTGCCGTCGCCGACCGGCTCGAGCGCGAAGCGCAGGCGATCGCCGTCGACGCGCAGGCCCAGCACGTCGACCGGCTGGCCGTCGAGACGCGCCGAACCCTTCAGCACCTGGTAGCGCTGCTCGATGCGCAGTTCGACCCGCCCGGGCGCCGCCGAGTCGCGCGGCAGCTCGAAGCGCCAGGTCCCGGCGACGTTCGCAGGAACCGTCCAGAGCATCAGCGTGCTGTGCTTGTCGCGGCCGACCGGCTTGTCGGGAACGTACATGCGGATCGAGAAATCCGGCCGCCACTCGGCCAGGAGCGGATAGTCGTGGGACACGATGCGCGTGCCGGGGGCGAGACTCGCCAGCTTGGGCGTGAGCAGCTGCATCACCTTGGGCAGCAGGTAGGCGCTGATCACGGTCGCGCGGGAGAAGTCGGACTGGAACAGGTCCTCGACCCGGAACTGCGCGCGGTCGGCAACGCCCAGCTTGCGCGCGGCCTCCTGGCTGCGCCGCACCAGGCGCGGATCGATGTCGATGCCGTGCCCGCGCGCACCGTACTTCGTGACGGCCGTGAGCACGATGCGCCCGTCGCCCGAGCCCAGGTCGATCAGGTAGTCGGCCGGGCCGACGCCGGCGATCTCCAGCATGCGCTCCACCACCGAGGCGGGTGTCGGGACATAGGGGGTGTCGGTGTCCTCGTCGACCACCTCGACGGTCGGCGACGTCTGGGCGCGGACGGGGGCGGCGCACGCACCCAGCGCGGCGGCGAGCAGGCGGCGGCGGAAGGACGCGACCTCGCTCAGAGCGGGAAGCTTCGGACAGCGGATCGGGGGCACGGAACGCCTCGGTCGACGAACAGTCCGTGAGTCTAGCAAACGGCGGCCGGCGCCCCGGTCGACGCGAGTACAATGCGGCGCCGCGAACACCTGCCCGACCGATGCCCCTGCTCTACGCGATCATCTTCATCACCGGTGCTGCCATCCTCGCGCTGGAACTGCTCGCCTCGAGAATCCTGACCCCCTACTTCGGCGTCAGCATCTTCATCTGGACCGGCATCCTGTCGATCACCCTGGTCGCCCTGGCCGCCGGCTACTGGGCCGGCGCACGACTCACGCAGACCCGCCGGCGCCCGTCGACCGCCCGGCTCGCGGCGTGGTATCTCGCGCAGCCCGCCTGGGCCGCGCTGTCGATCGTCGCCGCCTGCCTGGTCTACCCGCACGCATTCCACGCGCTCGCGGGTTTCGACCTGGTGGTCGGTGCCTTCGTCGCCTGCACGATCCTGCTGTTCCTGCCGCTGCTCACCACCTCGGCGATGAACCCGCTGCTGGTGGCGCTGATGACCCGCGCCCGCGGCGACGACGGCGCCCCGCTCGCCGAACTGGACGCCGGCTCCGGTCGCGTCTTCTTCGTGAGCACGGTGGGCTCGGTCGCCGGCGTGGTGGTCACGGCCTTCGTGCTGATGCCCTACCTTTCCAACTACGACGCGGTGCTGGTGGTGGCGCTGGTGCTTGCACTGCTGTCGCTTGCCGGGGCGCTGCGCCCGCCGATGCCGGTATCCAGCCGCGGCGGACTGCTGACGGTGTCGGTGATCGCGAGCGTGGCCTCGGCCGGACTGCTCGCCGGGTCCGGCCTCTATCTCGACCGGCTGTGGCCTGCGAACTACAGCGGCGCGCAGTGGGAGAAGCAGGCCGAGTACGGTTCCCTGTTCGGGCGGGTCAAGGTGCTGTCCGGCCCGGTGGGCGCGCCCGAGTCCGAGCGCGTCCTGATCTATTTCCAGGACGGACTGGTACAGAACACGCTCGACCGCCAGGGCCGCTCGCAGTCCTTCTTCACCTACGCCCTCGAGGCGCTCGCGCAGGCCTACCGCCCGGACGCCCGCCAGGCGCTGGTGCTCGGCCTGGGCGCGGGCGTGGTGCCGATGACGCTCGCGGGCCGCGGCGTGGAGGTCACCGCGGTGGAGATCGACCCGGTGTCCTTCGCCGTCGCGCAGCGCCACTTCGGCTTCGATCCCGCGCGCGTCGACGCGATCCAGGCCGACGCGCGGACCTGGCTGCGCGGGTGCCGGTCGGCGATGGACCTGATCGTGATCGACCTGTTCCACGGCGACGGCGTGCCCGAATACCTGGTCACCCGCGACTTCTTCCGCGACGTGGAGCGCTGCCTGCGCGAGGACGGCATCGCGGTGTTCAACACGTTCGCCGACCTCGACCGGCCCGGCGTGTACGCGGACCTTCTCGCGACGCTGGCGATGGAGTTCCCGCACGCGGCGGTCTACCGCCCCGATCCCGGGGGCTCCCGCCATGTGAACAGCTTCGTGGTGGCCTCGACGCGACCGCTGCCCGCGCCCGGCTTTGCGAGCACGCTGCACGCGCCCGGGCGCCACGCGGCGGCGCTGCGCGACATGCTCGAGCGGCCGCTGCGGGCCGAGGCCCTGCGCGCAGGGCGCGGGCAGGTGGTGACCGATGCGCGCAATTCGGGCACGCTCGACATCGCCGCCGCCCAGCTCGCCTATCGCCGGCTGGTCATCGAGACCGTCCCGCCGGCCTTCCTGGTCAACTGAGCGCCGGCGGCCCCCGCGCCTCCCGTCGCCGCCCCCATGTCGACCCCGCCCGGCCCTTCGCGTCCCCCGCGCCTGCGCATTTTCCGAAGCCCCGGTGCGACGTTTCGCGCGGCGCTGCTCGCCGGCCTGCTCGCGCTGGTGGCTGCGCCCGCCCTGGCCCAGGGCCTGCCGCTGCCTCCGGCAGGCGAGGCCGCCCAGCGTCGCGTGCAGGCCGAGCTGCTGCCCGAGACGCTCGCCGCGGCGCCCGGGTCTACCGTGACGGCGCTGCTGCGGATGCGTATCGCGCCCGGCTGGCATACCTACTGGCGCAATCCGGGCGACTCCGGCCTGCCGGCCTCCCTCGACTGGGCGCTGCCGCCCGGCGTGGAGGCCGGGGGCATCCAGTGGCCGGTCCCCGGGCGCCTCCCGGTCGGGCCGCTGATGAACTACGGCTACGAGCGCGAGGCGCTGCTCCTCGTGCCGCTGCGGATCTCGCCGGCGTTCTCCGGTGCCCGTCTGGGGGTGTCCGCCCGCGCGGAGTGGCTGGTGTGTCGCGAGGTGTGCATCCCCGAGTCGACGCTGGTCGCCTTCGAGATCCCGGTCGCCGCCCGCGAACCGCAGGCCGACCCCCGGCTGCGCGCGCTGTTCGCGCAGGCCCGCGCGGCCCTGCCGACCGGCTCCGGCGACTGGCGGGTGAACGCCACCGCCGACGCGACGCGACTGGCGGTCACGCTGCAGCCGCCGCCGGGGCAGCCTCTCCCGTCCGGCCCCGCGTATTTCTTCGAAGGCACCGGCAACACCGTCGTCCACGCCCGCGCGCAGAGCTGGGCTCGGCATCGCGACGGGCTGCGGATCGACGTCCCGCTGCAGCCAGGGGTCTCGCCCGCGGCGGTCGACGGGCTGGTGGTGATCGACGCGGCGTCCCCCGCCGAGACCCGCCTCGCGCTCGCGGTGGAGACCGCCCCCGCCCGCGCGCTGCCCGACCTCGGTCCGGCGCTCGCCAGCGGAGCGAGCGGAGGCGTCGGCGGGAGCCCGGGCCCGGACACGAGCGCGGCCGGCCCCGGGCTCGCGCTCGCCCTGCTGCTCGCGGTGCTCGGCGGCCTCGCGCTCAACCTGATGCCCTGCGTGTTCCCGGTGCTGTCGATCAAGCTGCTGACCCTCGCCGGCGAATGCCATGCGCGCGGCGGCGGCGCCGGCCGGCACGCACTGGCCTACACCGCTGGCGTCCTCGCGACGTTCTGGCTGCTCGCCGGCA
>JBIPNU010000230.1:0-4897 GCA_044370615.1 Burkholderiales bacterium | reverse complement strand
GGGCACGAAGATCATCCCGGCCGGCGCGACATGGCTCACCGGCCGCGCATCGTGGCCTGCGGCCGAGGGCAGTTCCATGCAGTCGATGGCGAGCGCCCGCGCCTGGCTGGCGACCAGTTCCCGCACCGGCGCAGGGAAATGCACCGGCGCGGCGGCGACCCGCTCCTGCCACCGCACCTCGCACGGGCCGGGATGGCGACGGCAGACCTCCGCGAGCGTGCTCGCCAGCTGCGCGAGCAGCGGGCCGTCGAAGTGACGCAGGTCGACCGTGAAGCGGACCTCGGAGGCGATCACCGATGGCGCATTGGGGACAACGCTGAAGCGTCCGACGGTGAACATCGCCTCGGGGGCCTGCTCGCGCACCGCACGATCGAGCGCGCCGACCAGCGCGCAGGCCGACAGCAGTGCATCGCGCCGCTCATCCCGGGGCGTGGTGCCTGCATGGGCCGCCTCGCCCCGCACGCACACCTCGCCCGTATGCTTGCCCTGGATGCCGGTGACCACGCCCACCGGCAGCCCGGCGCGCTCGAGCAGTGGCCCCTGCTCGATATGCGCCTCGAGATAGGCGTGGGGCGAGCCTCCCAGCGCGCGCGACGGCCAGGCCGGCATCGCGGCGAGTGCCTGTGCGACGCTGACCCCCTGCGCGTCGGTCGCCGGGAGCAGGGTCTCGAGGGCACGCAGTCCGGCGTAGGCCTCAGAGCCCATCATGCCCGGCGCGAAGCGCGACCCTTCCTCGTTCATCCAGGCGACCAGGTCGATCGGCCGCTGCGGACGCACGCCGGCGCTCGCCAGCGCCTGCAGGGCCTCGAGCCCCGCCAGCACGCCGTAGACGCCGTCGAAGCGTCCGCCCGTGGGCTGGGAATCCAGATGCGAACCGGTCATCACCGGTGCCGCCTGCGGATCCCGCCCAGGCAGCCGGAGGAAGAGATTGCCGGCTGCATCCGCCGACGGCTCGAGCCCGATCTGCTCGCCCCACGCGACGAGCTGTCGCTGCGCCTGCGCATCTTCGGTCGACAGCGCCTGTCGGTTCACGCCACCGGCAGGCGTAGCCCCGATCGCGGCCATCGCCTGCAGGCGCATCCACAGTCGCTCCTCGTCGACTGCGCGCGCGACCGCGAGCGCGAGCGGCTGCGTGCCCTTGGAGATCAGCGCGCCCGCGGCCGGATCGATCGTGCCCATGGCGTCGCGGTGGCTCAGCGCGTCTTCATGATCTCGCCGGGTTGCGAGCGCGGATCGCGCGGCGTCCAGCGGCCCGCCTCCACGCGTGCAAGGAAGTCGGCAACATGCTGGTTGAACAGATCAGGCTCCTCGATGTTGCAGGCGTGTCCGGTCCGGGCCATCACCACGAGACCGCAGGCCGGGATCGTGCGCTTGAGGAACAGCCCGGGCTGCAGGCAGTGATCGTCCTCGTCGCCGACGATCACCAGCGTGGGCACGGGCATCGCGCGCAGGCGCTCCTCGAGATCGTAGAGCGAGGGGCGACGCGCCTGCACGCCGCGCATGGTGTTGGCCGCCCCCACGGCGGAGTGCTGCGCGAGCTCGTGCTTGAACAGCGCCCAGCCCCGCGGGTCCTTGTTCTGGAACTCGATGCGCGCCGCGGCCAGCGCGTAGGTCTCGGCGAAGCGCTCCGCGCCCTGGGTCTCGAACTGCGCCGCGACGTCCAGCGAGACCTGCCGGAAGTACGCCTCGAACGCCTTCTCGGCACCGTACCCGGCGCCCGCCGCGGTGATCGACAGCGCACGGTCGGTGTGCTCCAGTCCGAGGTGCAGCGCGGCAAACCCGCCCATCGACAGGCCGACCACGTGGGCACGCGGCGCCCCGGCCGCATCCATCACCGCCGCGATATCGTCGCAGGCGATGCGCTGCGAGTAGGCGTCCACGTCCGACGGCACGTCCGAGGGCGGATAGCCGCGAGCCGCGAAGGCGATCACGCGATGGCTGCGCGAGAAGCGCGACATCTGCGCCGACCAGCTGCGGTAATTGCCACCGAACTCGTGGACGAAGACGATCGGCGTCCCCGACCCGGCCTCCTCGTAGTAGAGCTTCACGCCGTCGGCAGCAGTCGCATAGGTCATTCGGATCCGTCCTCGTCTGGGATGCGCTCGCCCGGGGGCGATGCGGATGCGGAGAGAGGTCCGCGCGGCGCCGCGAAGGCGCGCGCGGGTGCTAGTAGAGCCCGGCGGGCGGCGGCGCGGTGCGCGCCTGTTCGACCATCGCGGGCAGGCGTTCGCAGAACTCGGTGACCCAGGCCGTCGGCACCGTCGTGCTCACCTTGACGAAGCGATCGGCGAAACGACGGGTGTGGTAGCCGCCCTGACGGATCAGGATGCCCTCGCCCTGGAAGGCCGCGACCAGCGCGTCGGGCGACACGCCCGTCCCGGAGACGTCGATCGCCATGAAGTTGCCCTGGGACGGATAGACCGCGATCGACATGCCCGGCACGGTCGCCACCGCAGCGGCGATGGCCGCCTGGTTGGCGCGTTGCGCGCGCTGCACCTCGGGGAACCACTGGTCCTTCACTTCCAGCCCGGCGATCGCCGCCCGCTGTGCGATCACCGAGGACCCGAGGTTGTTGGGGGGCGCCTGGGCGAGACGCTCGAGCACGGTCGCGCTGGCCACGATCGCCCCGACCCGCATGCCGGCGAGGCCGAGCCACTTCGAGAAACTGTAGGTCATCACCGTGCGCTCGGGGTAGTGGTTCCACGCGAGCGTGTGGGCGTCGGCGAAGTGCCGGTAGGTGCAGTCGTGGATCAGCCAGGCGCCCGCCTGGCGTGCGATCTCGCAGATGTCGCGAATCTCCTGCGCGGTCGCGCAGGCGCCAGTCGGGTTGTTCGGGTCGACGAGGTAGATCAGCCGGGTGCGCGGCGTGATTGCCCGTTCGAGCGCGGCGGGCGCGAGCCGATAGCCGCAATCGGCCGACCAGACGGGCACCTCGGTCACGCTGGCGCCGCGCGAGCGCGCGAAGGCCAGCGGCCACTTCCAGCCCGGATCGGGCGCGATCATCTCGTCGCCGGGGCCGAGCAGCGTGCATACGGTGTGATACAGCCCGGCGACCGCCCCGTCGGTGATCCACGCCGCCGCGCGCCGATCGTCGGCTTCGTCGCGCGTCCCGGAAAGTCCGAGGTCGGCCACGACACCCTCGCGCAGCCGCTCGTAGCCGGCAGGCGGTGCATACCCCTGGAACTCGCCGCTGGCGATGACCTGCTGCATCGCCGCGGTCACCGCGGGCGGCGGCGGCAGGTGGTTGGTGTTCTGGCCCAGCCAGCGCAGCGCGGGCTGCGCGGTCAGGCGGTCGAAATACTCGTTGCGGCGCTCGAAGTCCAGCATTGCAGGGGCCTAGATGATCGATCCGCGCGAGGCAATGCCCCCGTCGATCGTGACGATGGTGCCGGTGATGTAGCCGGCGCGCGGGCTCGCGAGGAAGGCGATCAGGTCGGCGACCTCGCGCGCGCTCGCCGGGCGGCCACCGGGGTACTTCGCGTACAGCTCGGTCCAGCGCGACTCGTCGCCGTACCAGTCGATCGCGCGCCGCTTCATGATCTTGATCATGCGGTCGGTGTCCACCGGACCCGGATTGACACCCACCACGCGCACGCCATCGTCCAGGCTAGCGCCGCCGAGCGCGCGGGTGAAGGCCATCAGCGAAGCATTGCCGGTAGAGCCGGCGATGTAGCGCGCGTCCCAGTTCTCGCCCGAATTGCCGATGTTGTTGATGATCACGCCACGCCGGCGGCCCGCCATCTGCGGGTAGAGCTCGCGCGCGAGGTTCACGTAGCCGAACACCTTGAGGTCGAAGCCCTGTCGCCAGGCCTCGTCGCTGACCGCGGACAGCGGACCGGACGGGATATCGCCGGCGTTGTTCACCAGCACGTCCACGCCCGCGCAGGCGCGCGCGAGCGCGAGCTGGTTCGCGCCGGTGGACAGATCCATCGGGTAGATCTCCACCGGCACGCCGAAGCGTGCCGCGAGGTCGGATCGCGCCTGCGCCAGCGCCTGTCCGTCTCGCGCGGCGAGGTGCAGCGCGCAGCCCTCCTCGGCGAACACCTCCGCGGCAGCCAGACCGATGCCCTTGGAGGCGCCGGTGATCAGCACGCTGCAGCCCTTCAGTTGCAAATCCATGGCGGTCCCGTATCGTCTCAGTCAGTGGGGATTCTCGAGCCGGCGTCTGGCATCGAACTTGCGTTGCCCGACACGGCATCCTGACAGGCAGGATACTTCATCTCACCGGGAGGCAGCAGATGGGCAAGCGATGGGGCGGGGGAATCGCGGTCGCGGCAGCCGCGGCGGTATTGCCGCTGGCCGTGGAGGCGCAAGCGCAGGCGTGGCCGGCGAAGCCGGTTCGCTTCCTGGTCGGATTCGCGCCGGGCGGGTCGGTCGACCTGACCGCGCGCATCCTGAGTGCACCGCTGGGCGACGCGCTCGGCCAGCAGGTGATCGTCGAGAACCGCCCGGGCGCGTCGGGCAACATTGCGGGCGAACTGGCGGCCAAGGCCGCGCCCGACGGCTATACGCAGATGATGTCCTCCGGGGGACCTCTCGCCGCGAACCGCGCGGTCATCGCCAACATGACCTTCGACCCCCAGCGCGACTTCTCCGGCATCGCGCTGGCGGCCTTCCAGGCCAACGTCGTGGTCGTGAATCCGCGCGTGCCGGCCAGGACGATGGCCGATCTCGTCCGGATCGCGAAGTCGTCGCCGAACAAGCTCACCTACGGCTCGGCGGGCGTGGGCAGCGTGCAGCACCTGTCCACCGAGATGTTCCGCGCGCTCACCGGCGCGCAGATGGTGCACGTGCCCTACAAGGGCGGGGCACCCGCCGTCGCCGACCTGGTCGCCGGGCACATCGACGTGATGTTCGACACCATTTCAACCTCGATCCGCTTCGTGCAGGAGGGCAA
>JBIPNU010000007.1:0-16829 GCA_044370615.1 Burkholderiales bacterium | reverse complement strand
GATCGGGCGCGCGCTCGCGCGGTACCCGAACGAGCCACCGCGCCCGGGTGCCGCGCGAGCGGGCGGGCGCGGACCTGCGAGCGGCTGCGGGGAGCAGGCCGACGCGTGCGCACTCGCCGCTCGCGGGAGACCCTGCGCGAGCCCGGGCGTGGGGAGCGCCGGGTGTGCGGGCGCGCGACGAATCGAGTGCCGCGCAATCGCGCGGCGCGAAGGGCGGATGGGGGAGGTATGGACGGGGGTCATGGTGTCGCCGGGAAATAGCGGGCCAGCCAGTCGCGCACGACGTTCCAGACGCGCTGGTTGCCTTCGGCCAGCATGAAGTGGTCTGTGTCGGAGAACAGGTGCAGGTCGACCGGCGCGCGTGCGCGGGCGAACAGGCGCAGCGACTGCTCGGTCGGTGTCACCGTGTCGAAGGAACTGTGCAGCAGCAGCAGCGGCCGCGGGGAGATCGCGCCCACGACGTCCTCGGCGCGGAAGTCGAACATGCTCTGCGCGGTCTCGGCGGTGAAGGCCTGCAACGATCCCGGGAGGATCTCGCGGTGCAGTCCGGCGCGCACCGGCACGATATCCATGCGCGGCACCATCAGCGACTCGCCCGTGCGCTCGCGGTGACGACGTCCTTCCTCGAGCATCGCGGTGAAGCGCGCCCAGGCCTCCTCGCCGGGGTGCTGCCCGCGGAACTTGATCTCGCCGTGGCCCCAGCCGCCGGAGGACACCACGGCGGCGATGCGGGGATCCACGCCGCCGGCGTAGAGCGCCACCGCGGCACCGAAGCTGGAACCGACCACGCCGATGCGCGCGCCATCGACCGCGGGGTGGCCGGCGAGGCAGTCGAGCGCGGCGCGAGTGTCCTCGACCTGCTCGAGGCAGATCAGGTGGCCACGCCGACCCTCGCTCTCCCCGCAGCCGCGCATGTCGAAGCGCAGCGTCACGTAGCCCAGCGACTCGAGCACCGCGCAGGGGCCGAGCACGTTGCCCGCGCCCTTGTGGCTGCCGAATCCGTGCAGCACCAGGAAGGCCGCGCGTCGCTCTCCGGCGGGTACGCCGTCGGGCACGCGCACGATGCCGGCGAGCGCGAGCCCGCCGGAGCGGAAGGTGACGCGCTGCTCGGCCATCGCGGTGGCCCGCTCAGCGCGCCGGGGCGCGCGCGGCCGCCTCGGCGGCGATCGCCTTCGCGGTGGCGAGGGAGGGACGAACGTGTCCGTCGGGCGCGGTGGGCAGGCCGGCGGGCAGGTGCCACTCGCTGAAGCGATTGACCCGGAAGTTGCGCGGTTTCCAGCGTTCGGTCACGTAGTCCGGATCGCAGAAGTACTCGAAGGCGCCGCCCATCGGGTTCACGAAGTACCAGAAGTAGGCCGAGGAGATCGGGTGGCGGCCGGGTCCGATCTGCGTCGTCCAGCCGGCACGCGAGAACGCCAGCCCGCCGCCGAAGACCTCGTGCACGCTGCCGACCTCGAAGGCGAGGTGGTGCAGTTCCTCGCGTCCGCTGCGACTCTTCAGGAAGAAGACGTTGTGGTGCTCGCTGCGGCGTGCCCAGCGCAGGAACACCCCGGCGCCGCCCACGTAGCGGTCGGACAGCCAGAAGCCCAGCCGGTCGCGATAGAACGCCTCGGCGCGGGGCACGTCGTTCACCGCGAACACGATGTGACCGATCTGGCCGGGGTTCACCCCTTCGCGGAAAGCCGCCGCCTCGCGGTCGACGCGCGCGCGCGAGGCGGGCGCGTTCCAGCAGGTCGCCGTCTGCCGCGCCTTCGTGGCGGCCCGCCGGGGCTTCCACACCCGGAAGCCGATGCGAAAGCCGCAGTCGTCGACCGATCGCACGGTGCCCCCGGAGTCGCGGGCGATCTCGCGATCGCGACCGAGTTCTGCCGCGATCGCCTCGCGTTGGGCAACCGTGGCGACTCCGTAGATCACCTCGCGGAAGCCCGCCGGCTCGCCGGCAGCGGCTGGCTTCACGATGACGGTGCTGCCCGAGCGGGTCTCGGAGCGCAGTTCGCCGCGGCCGGCGCGGGCGCGCGCGAGGCCCCAGTCGGCGAGGAAGCGCCGGGCCTCGCCGAGATCGGTGGCGGCAAAGGTGACGGAGGCAATGCCGGTGTAGTCCATGGCGCACCTTGTGAGAGAGGGGCAGTCGTGCGCCGATTATGGCGCAGCCGGCGCGACCCCGGCAGGCGGCAGATCCGCCCCGTCCCGCCCCGTCGCCGGCCCCTGCCGCTGGTGTACCCTCAGGCCCGCCGGTTCTTCACGGGCGGCGAGGGCACAGCCGGCGCGAGACCGTGCCGCCTGGCGAGAGGAGGATGTCGATGTCGAGGCGGGTCCGTTGCGTGAGGGGTGCCGGCGGCGGGCTGCGCGCAGGCTCGCAGGCGCAATGTTCGCCCGGGCGACTGCGGCAGGCCCCGGCGCATGCCCGGGCCCCGCGCGCGGGGCGGGCACCGACCACTGCGTGGCGTCGCGCGGGTCGGCCACCGGGAGGCCTGCGGTACCGCGCGGGTCGCTCGCCGGTCGCCGACGTCCGCTCGGGGGTGCGGGTCGACGACGCGCGGTCGGCCCGCACGCTGCGCCGGGTCGTGCAGCTCGCCCCGGGGGCGCCCACGCCGCGGTCGCGCGGGAGCTCTCCGGACCGTCCGCCCAGCCCCGGATCGCCACGCGCGAGGCGCTCGCCGCGCGCGCCCGCCATGCCCGCGGCGGTAGTCCTCCGGGCACCGTGTCCTCTTCGAACGCACCACGGGATTCCTCGATGAAGATCACCCGCATCCGCCACTTCGCCGTCCACCCGGGCTGGCGCAAGAACCTCATCTTCGTGAAGGTCGAGACCGACGAAGGCATCCACGGCTGGGGCGAGGCCTACTCGCAGTACGACCGTGACCGCGCGGTGTGCGCGCAGCTCGATTCGCTGTCGCCCTACCTGATCGGGCGCAACCCGTTCGACATCCGGCACTTCACGAAATTCGCGTTCGACGACTACGCGGCCCGGCGCGGCTCGGTCGAGGTGTTCTGCGCGATCAGCGGCATCGAGCAGGCGCTGTGGGACATCGTCGGCAAGGCCTGCAACCAGCCGGTCTACAACCTGCTGGGGGGGCGGGTGCGCGACCGGATCCGCGTGTATGCCAACGGCTGGAGCTACGGCATGGACCAGCCCTCCGACTACGCGCGCGCGGCCGAGAAGGTCGTCTCCGAGGGTTGGACCGCGCTCAAGTTCGACCCGCTGCCCAAGCCCTGGCGCAACTGGATCCCGCGCGAACACGAGGATCGCGCAGTGGCGATCACGAAGGCGATCCGCGAGGCCGTCGGGCCGAAGGTCGACCTGCTGATCGACCAGCACCGGCGCCTCGCGCCGATGCACGCGATCCGCCTGGACAAGCGGCTGGCCGAGTACGACCTGTACTGGATGGAGGAGTCCTGCCAGGCCGAGTACCCGGACGAACTCGCCGAGATCCGCCGCAACATCGGCATCCCGGTGTGCATCGGCGAGGCCACCTACACCAAGGCCGGCTTCCGGCCGCTGCTCGAGAAGCGCGCGGCCGACATCCTCAACCCGGACGTGGCCTGCGTCGGCGGCATCCTCGAACTCAAGGAGATCGCCGCGATGGCCGAGACCTTCCTGGTCGCGATGTCGCCGCACAACTACAACTCGACCACGGTGGCCACCGCCTCGACGCTGCACGCCTCGGCGACGATGCCCAACTTCATCATCACCGAGTACTTCCTGCCGTTCGTGGAGTTCGGCAACCGCATCTGCCTGAACCCGCCGCAGCCGAAGGGCGGCTACATCGAGCTGCCCACCGCGCCCGGCCTGGGCATCGAGATGGACGAGAAGGCGCTGCAGGAAATCCCGGCGCAGGTCTACAAGCTGCGCAAGCTGCCGCAGGTCGCCGACGAGGGACCGTGAGCATGGCGCACGAGAAGATGCTGGAGGAGCTGGCCGCCCGCCGCGCGAAGGCGCTGGGCATGGGCGGCCCGGACAGGCTCGCGAGGCGGGCGGCGCAGGGCGTGCTCGACGCGCGCGCGCGCCTGGACTGCCTGCTCGATGCGGGCAGCTTCAACGAGACCGGACTGTTCGCCACCTCGTTTCGCGCCGAGGATCGCGAGCGCACGCCGGCCGACGGCAAGGTCGCCGGCTTCGGTCGCATCGACGGGCGCCCGGTGGCCGTGGTGTCCAATGACTTCACCGTGCTGGGTGCCTCCAGCAGCCAGGTCAATGGCAAGAAGATCCGGCACGTGAAGGACATCGCCACCACGCGCGGCCTGCCGATCGTGTTCCTCGGCGAATCGGCCGGAGCGCGCATCCCCGACCGCATGGGATCGGCGGGGCGCGCGATCCTCGGCCAGGATCCGACCGAGTACCAGCGGCTGCGGGTATCGCCCTGGGTCTCGGCGCAACTGGGCGCCTGCTTCGGGTCGTCGACCTGGTACGGCTGCATGTCCGACTACGTGGTGATGCGCAAGGGCGCGGTGATGGCGGTGGCGAGCCATCGCGTCACCTCCACGGCGATCGGGCAGGACATCGACCCCGAGGAACTCGGCGGCTGGCGGCTGCTCACCGGCGTCTCCGGGCTGGTCGACCTCGCGGTGGACACCGACGAGCAGGCGATCGCCGCGGTGCGCCGCTTCCTGTCCTACCTGCCCGGGCACTGCAACGAAGCCCCGCCCGCGCTCGACGCCTCGCAGGTCGCCGCGCACGATCCGCAGCGGCTGCTCGAGCTGCTGCCGGCCGCGCGCAGCCAGGTCTACGACATGCGTCGCATGCTCGAGGTGATCGCCGACGTCGGCAGCCTGTTCGAGCTGAAGGGCCGGTTCGGCCGCTCGATCGTCACCGCGCTCGCGCGCATCGACGGGCGCAGCGTGGGCTTCATCGCCAACAACCCGATGTTCAAGGGCGGCGCGATCGACGTGGACGCCTGCAACAAGGCGACCGCCTTCCTGGTGCTGTGCGACTCGTTCAACGTACCGGTGGTGATGATGGTCGACCAGCCGGGGTTCCTCGTCGGCGTCGAGGGCGAGCGGCGCGGCGCGGCGGGCCGGATCATCAACTGGATGAACGCGCTGTCGATGGTCACCGTCCCGAAGGTGTCGGTGATCCTGCGCAAGAGCTACGGGCAGGCCTATCTCAACATGGGCGGGGGACGCAATTCGGACGCGGTGGCCGCCTGGCCGTCTGCCGACCTGGGCTTCATGGACCCGCGGGTGGGCGCGAGCGTGCTCACGTCCGAGACCGGTGGCGAGGGCAAGCCGGCCGATCTCGGCGAGCGCATCGCCCGCGACACCACGGCCTGGGGGTTGGCCGCCCTCTACGAGGCGCATGCGGTGATCGACCCGCGGGACACCCGCGCCTGGCTCGCCGCGACCCTGGAGGTGCTGCGCTCGCGCCTGACCGGTGGCGTTGGCCAGCACCGGCTCGCCAACTGGCCGACCAGCTACTGACCCCATGATCATCGACTGCGACACCCACATCCTGCCGCGCGACAGCTACGCGCGCATCGAAGACCCGGCGCTCGCGGCGCTCGCCCCGCGCTTCGAGACCGACGCGCGCGGCTTCGTCACCGGCACGCAGTTCCCCGGGGCACCGACGCGGGTGCCTGGCTCGACCCCGCTGCCCTCGCCCGGCTCGGGTACCCGCTACGAGGGCATGTATCCGGGCGAGGCGCGCGCGGCGTTCTTCGCCTCGCAGGGCATCGACCGCGAGGTGGCGCTGCCGCAGTACTCGGCGATGCTCTTCTCCTACCTGGTCGAGCCGCGCCTGGCCACCGCGATGGCGCATGCCTACAACCTCGCGCTGCTCGAGGCGATGCGCGAGTCCGACGGCCGCATCATCGGCGCCGCACTCGTCGCGCTGCAGGACGTCGAAGGCGCGATCGCCGAGGCGCGCTGGGCGCACGCGCAGGGCTTCCGCGCGCTCGCGATCGACAAGGTCTATCCGGTCGCGAGCCATCCGTACTCGGAGACGCTGGGCAGCCGGCGCGACCTGTGGCCGTTCTACGCCTGCGCGCAGTCGCTGGGCCTGCCGCTCTTCATGCATTCCATCCAGCATGGCCACCGGCTGAGCAACCTGATGTTCTTCCAGTCCGACGGCCTGGAGCTGTTCGCGCCGACCGAAGGGCACCTGAGCCTCGCCTCGCTGGTCACCAGCGGCCTGCTCGACGAATTCCCCGACCTGCGCTTCGTCTACACCGAGGCGGGCAGCGCGTTCATCCGGCCGCTGGTCGAGCGGCTGGAGGCCGCGCTGGAGCGTCCGCCGGTGAACTACGACGACGAGGATGCCGCGGCGCGCTTCCACCGCCGCATCGAGCCGGGCACCGAGCGTGCATGGGCCGGCAAGCGGCTCACCGCCTCCGAGGTGTTCGAGGTGAAGAACCGCCGGCCGGCGGGCGAGTACTTCCGGCGCAACCTGTTCTTCACGATCGAGACCGAGGAGCCGGGCTTCGCCGAGGCGGTGAAGTTCCTCGGCGCCTCGCAGTTCCTGTTCGCCACCGACTACCCGCACGACGACCCGGGCGGCCGCATGAAGATGCGCGACGTGGAACTGCTCGCCGCGCTGCCGGGGCTGGACGCCGCCGAGAAGGACCTGATCCGCTGCGGCAACGCGCAGGCGCTGCTCGGCGTCTGACCGCGGGCTGCGCGCGATCCGGTCCGCGGTTGCGGGCGCGGTCGCCATCCGGGCGCGGCAGGGGCGTGCGCCTTGCCCTGGCGTGGCCACCGGAGCGGGCCGGCAGAGCCCGGTGCGACGCGTGCCGGATACACCCGGTGTTGCCCCCGGGGCAGCGGCGTCGACCGTGCCTCGGCGGCCACCGGTGCAGGAACCATCGCCCTGGCCGAGCTACCGGAGTGGCCGGCGCCACCCGAAAGGTCGGGTGGGTCCCGCCCGCGTCCGGCACTGCCGCAGGCGGTCGGCCGCGAGGGATCCGGTCCGATCCGGGGCGGGGGCGGCGCGGTGCCTCAGCCGATCGCGGCGGCGACCGCCTCGCCCATGGCGGCGGTGGAGGCGGTGCCGCCCAGGTCGCCGGTGAGCGAGCGGCCCTCGGCGATCGTGCGCTCCATCGCCGCGGCGATCCGGGCGGCGGCCTCGACCGCGGCGGGCAGGCCGCGCCGATGGCCGAGCCACTCGAGCAGCATCTGCCCGGACATGATCATCGCGTAAGGGTTGGCGATGCCGCGCCCGGCGATGTCGGGTGCCGAGCCGTGCGTGGCCTGCGCCATCGCCTGCGTCTCGCCGATGCACAGGCCCGGGGCGAGCCCGAGGCCGCCGACCAGACCGGCGCCCAGGTCGGTGAGGATGTCGCCGAACTGGTTGGTGGTGACCACCACGTCGTAGCGCTGCGGCGCCATCGCGACCTTCATCGCGAAGCCGTCGACCAGCACCTCGTCGAAGGCGACGTCGGGATAGTCGCGAGCGACCCGCCGGCACTCCTCGGCGAACATCCCGCAGGTCATCTTGAAGATGGGTTCCTTGTGCACCGCGGTCACGTGGCGGCGCGGCCGCGTGCGGGCGATCTCGAAGGCGGCGCGGGCGACCCGGTTGGAGCCGCGCCGCGTGATCACGCGATGCCCGATCGACACCTCGTCGTTCGGGCGGAATTCGCCGGTACCCGCGAGGGTCACGCTGCCTGACTGCTCGCCCTCGGTCACCTCGCGCAGGAACACGATGTCCACGTCCTTGTGGACCGAGGCGATGCGCGGATAGGAGCGCACCGGCTTCACGTTCGCGTAGAGTTCGAACAGCTTGCGCAGCGGCGGATTGATCCAGGTGGGGTCGTTGCGCGGGTAGGCGTTGTGACCGATCGGCCCCTGCAGCCAGCCGTCGACCCCGCGCAGCGCCTCGACGGTTGCCGCGGGCATCGAGTGGCCGCACTGCGCATGGCCGCGGCGTCCGATCGGGAGATCCTGCCACTCGATGGGCAGTCCGCTCGCGCGCGCGGCCTCGCGCATCACCCTCACCGCCTCGGGCACGACCTCCAGTCCGATGTCGTCGCCCTCGAGTATTCCGATCTTCAGCATGCCGACTCTCCATCCCCCGGGTCGCGCGAGATCTTCGCGGCCGCGGGTCGCTGCTACTATCGCACAACAGGCCGGCGTCGCCGCCCCGGGTCGCAGGGCCCGCATCGGCGCGAACGGCCGGCCGGCGATGGCGCCGGCGCCTGCGAGGAGACTGGCGATGACGAACATCCGGAAGGCGAGCGCCGCGATCCCGCGGCCCTGGGTCCTTGCGCTGGCCGCGGCGCTGCTGGCCGCAGGCACGGCGCAGGCACAGGGCTGGCCGTCGCGGCCGGTACGCATGGTGGTGCCCTTCGCGCCCGGCGGCAACACCGACATCCTGGCCCGGGTGATCGCGCCGCGAATGGCCGAATCGCTGGGCCAGCCGGTGGTGATCGAGAACCGCGGCGGTGCCGGCGGGGCGATCGGCACCGAGCAGGTGGCCCGTGCCGCGCCCGACGGCTACACGATCGCGATGGTGTCGGCCGCGCACGTGATCAACCCGGCGATGGTCAAGCGCCTGCCCTACGATTCGCTGCGCGACTTCCAGCCGATCACCCTGGTGGCGGACGTGCCCACCGCACTGGTCGTGCATCCGTCGCTGCCGGTGCGCTCGGTCCAGGACCTGATCGCGCTCGGTCGCAAGCGACCCGGACAGGTTCACTACTCCACCTCCGGCCGCGGCACCGTCGGGCACCTGTCGGGCGAACTGCTCTCCGCGGCGGCAGGCGCGAAGTTCGTCCACGTACCCTACAAGGGGGCGGGTCCGGCGCTGGTGGACCTGATCGCGGGGCAGGTCGAGTTCCAGTTCGCGAGCATGCCGGCCGTGGTGCAGTTCGTGCGGGCCGGCAAGCTGCGCATGGTCGCCCAGACCGGGGAGAAACGTTCGCCGGCCGCCGCCGAGGTGCCGACCATGCAGGAGTCCGGCCTGCCGGGCTTCGTGGTGTCCAGCGGCTTCGGTATCCTGGCGCCTGCGGGTACGCCGCGACCCGTGGTCGATCGCCTGCATGCGGCCGTGCGCGCCGCGCTGGGCGTGCCCGAGGTGCGACGCGTGTTCGCGGAGCAGGGTGCGGACCCGGTCGGCAGCACGCCCGAGGAGTACGAAGCCTTCAATCGCGCCGAGATCGCGCGCTGGATCAAGGCGGCGCGCGAGGCGGGCATCCAGCCCGAGTAGCACGCGCGGGGCAGGGTCTGCCTGCCCCGTCGCCGCGAAGCGCTCGTCGCCCGCGCTGCCCCCGCATCGCACGTCGCCGTACCCGGTCTTTCCGTTTCGTTCCAATCGTAGTACATCGCGGTCGCGGACCCTGCGCCTGCCGCCGCGACCCCCAGGAGCTTCGAACCATGGACACCTCCACTCCCCGAAAGGTCGACCCCAAGCAGGCGCAGGACCCGGCGCAGGTGGGCGATGCCGGTCGCGAGGCCGCCCAGCGCGAACTCGCCGCGGGTTTCCAGACGCTGCAGGAGATCGTGATCGCCGCCCGGCGCACGCTGTCGCAGTCGGTGTGGGACATGCTCTCCGGCGGCTCGGACTCCGAGGCGACGCTGCGCCGCAACCGCATGGCGCTCGACAGCCTCGCGCTTCGCCAGCGGGTGCTGGTCGACGTTCGCAACATCGAGATGTCGGCGAGCCTGCTCGGTCGTCCGATGCGCATGCCGGTGTTCATCGCGCCCATCGGCAACTACCTGCAACATGCCGACCCGCTGGGCGCGGTCGCGGTCGCGCGGGCTGCGGTGGCGCGCGGCGTGCAGTGTTTCGTGAGCACGGCGGCGCGACCGGGCATCGAGGCGGTGGCGAAGGCGGTCGACCAGCCGCTGGTCTTCCAGCTCTACGTGCGCGGCGACCGCAGCTGGGTCGGCGACATCCTCGACCGCGCGAAGGCGAGCGGCTACGGCGCGCTGTGCGTGACCGTCGATCGCGCCTACTACAGCCGCCGCGAACGCGACATGCTGAACCGCCACCTCGTGCGCGAGGGCGGCGGCGACACCTCGCACCAGGCCAGTCTCACCTGGGACTACGTGCTCTGGATGAAGCAGCGCATGGGCGTGCCGCTGATCCTCAAGGGCATCGCCACGGCCGAGGACGCGAAGCTCGCGGTCGAGCACGGCGTGGACGTGGTCTACGTCTCGAACCACGGCGGACGCCAGCTCGACCACGGACAGGCCTCGATCGAGGTGCTGCCCGAGGTCGCCGAGGCGGTGGACCGTCGCGCCGAGGTGCTGATGGACGGCGGCATCCTGCGTGGCACCGACGTGGTCAAGGCGCTGGCGCTGGGCGCCACCGCGGTGGGCATCGGCAAGCTGCACGGCTGGGCGCTGGCGGCTGCGGGCGAAGCAGGGGTCGCGCGCATGCTCGAACTCATCGAACTGGAGATTCGCACCGTGCTCGGCCTGATGGGGCTCACCTCCACTGCCCAGCTCGGACCGCACTGCGTGCGGCAGGTCGCACCGGTGTCGGAGGGCAGCGTGACCAGCGCCTACCCGATGTACGAGGCGGCCCTGCGGCACGGCGAGGCGCGGCCGTGAGCGCGAGACACCCCCCGGCAACGAAGGTCGTCGCCGGCGTGAGCCCCGATGGGCAAGTACGGACTGGAGGTGAGGCCTGATGATGACTGGATTCGGTAGTGGCGGCGACATGCAAACGGGTTCCGACCCGGCCCGTGTCTGCAGGGATGTACCTCGTTCCGGACGGATCGCGCTGCCTGCGCTGATGCTGCTCATGCCGCTGGCAGCGGTGCAGGCGCAAGGCCCCGCGTATCCGGCCAAGCCCTTGCGGCTGATCATTCCCTTCGCACCCGGTGGGGCTTCCGATTTCGTGGGACGGCTGATTGCACAGCCGCTCGGACAGTTGCTCGGCCAGCAGGTCGTGCCCGACAACCGCCCGGGCGCATCCGGCAACATCGGCATGGAGGCTGCCGCGCGCGCCGCTCCCGATGGCTACACGCTCCTCCAGGGCAACATCGGGACGCTGGCGGTGAACCCCGGCATCTTTCCGACGCTGGGTGTTCGTCCGACGCGAGACTTCGCCCCGATCACCCAGGTGGTCGACGTCGCCGACGTGCTGGTGACCCATCCGTCGCTGCCGGTGAAGAGCGTCAAGGAACTGGTCGCCTTCGCGAAGGCTCGCAAGGGGCAGCTCAATTTCGCCTCGCCGGGCGCCGGGAGTTTCAACCGGCTGGAGATGGAGTACTTCATGCGGGTCGTCGGCATCGAGATGGTGCACGTGCCCTACAAGGGCGGTGCGGGGCCCGCAGTCTCCGCGATGGTCAGTGGCGAGACGGCCGTGATGTTCACCACCGTGGCATCGGCCGTGTCTTTCGTGAAGGCCAACCGCCTGCGGGCGCTGGGCGTCACCACTCCGCAACGCATCGCGGCGCTACCCGACACCCCGACCATGAAGGATCAGGGCATCGACATGACGACCGGCTCATGGCAAGGCGTCCTGCTTCCGGCGAAGGCGCCACGGGAAATCGTCGAGCGATTGTTCGATGCCCTGATCAAGGTGATGGCACAGCCGGACGTGCGCCGGCGTCTCGAGGACGGCGGAGCACAGGTGGTGACCAGCGCCTCGCCGGAGGAGTTTGCGCGGCTGATCGCCCGGGAAACCGAGCGCTGGACCAGCGTGATCAAGGCGGCGGGGGTCACGCCCGACTGACCGGCGCCCAGCCATCGCGCGCGTGTCGTCAGACGGGCGCGCGCCGAGGCGCGAGGCGAGTCGCCACCACGGGCGATTCCCTGCGGCGGTCGGGTTGCCGGTGATCGGTGTTGCTCGCGATTCGTTGGTCGGGCCGTGGCGGCGCGACGCGAAGAACGTTTGCATTCATGTGCTCGAGGACGAGGAATGGCGCTGAATCTGGGGGTGCTGCTGGGCGAGGATATCGGGCTGGAGGTCGTGCCCGAGGCGGTCAAGGTCGCGGTGGCGGCCGCGGCGCGGACGGGGCTCGATATCCGGTGGACCGAGTTGCCGATCGGACGCGAGGCGCACCGGCTGCACGGCCATACGATGCCGCAGCAGACCGTGGATGGACTCGAGAAGCTCGACGGATGGATCCTGGGGCCGATCGGACATGGCGCCTACCCGCGCAACGACCCGACCTGGGTGTTCCCGCCATTGCGCAAGCGATTCGATCTCTTCGCGAGCATCAAGCCGGTACGGTCGTACGAGAACATCCGGTCGGTGCACAAGAACGTGGACATCGTGTTCCTGCGCGAAGTGACCGAGGGTATGCAGTCGAGCGACACCGTCGTGGCCGGTAGCGCCGAGTTCCGCCCGAATGACGACATCACGATCGCGGCGCGGGTGATCACCCGCCGCGGTTCCGCCCGGGTGGCGCGCGAAGCCTTCGAGATCGCGCGCACCCGCGAGCGTCGCCTGGTCACTTCGGTGCACAAGGAGCCGATCTTCAGGCTGGCGTGTGGCATGTTCGCCGAGGAGTGCCGCAAGGTCGCGCGCGAGTATCCGGATGTGAAGTTCGAGGAGGTGCTGGTCGACGGATTCGCGATGAAGCTGGTCATGGAGCCGCAGCGCTTCGATGTCGTGGTGACCACCAATCAGTTCGGCGACATCCTCACCGACGAGGGCGCTGGCCTGGTGGGCGGACTGGGGCTCGCGCCAGGACTGTGCGTGGGGGAGAGGCAGGCGATGGCCCAGGCCACGCACGGATCGGCGCCCGACATCGCCGGGCGCAACATCGCGAATCCCTACGCGATGATCATGTCCGCGCAGATGCTGCTCGCGTGGCTGGGGCGAAAGCGGGGCGAGCCGGCGGCGGTCGAGGCCGCCCGACTGATCGAGCGCGCGGTTGACCGAACGATATCGGCGATGGAGCACCTGACCCCGGATCTGGGCGGTCGTGCGAGCACCAGCGACATGGGCGACGCGATCGTCGCAGCGCTGTGACCTGCACTTTCGTCGTATTGACGCAGTTGATCCTCGCGCATTAGCGTGCAGGGGGTCACGCTGGGGTGCCCGGCGTCCGCAAGGTCTTCGGAGGACTGTCTGATGCCAGAAACCCGGGCGACAGCGATGCCGCACGCCAGCGGCACTCGCACCGCGGATCACGCGACACGGCTTGGCTGCACGAGATCGGGGGCGGCCGCCGTCGGCCGGTCGTCGTGCCGGTAGCCCGAGCGAGCAGAGGGCGGACGCGATCGTCCCGGCCGAGACGTGCTGGAGGCGGCGCCGACCCGGCAGCGACACCGGCGACGCGGGAGGCCCGGCTGCCCGATCAGTCGCACGGCGAGCCGCACGCGCAGCGGCTCGCGCACGGGCGGGCCTTGCGCGAGCGCAGTCCGCGTCGGGCGATTGCGCGCTGGCGCCCGGCCGTCGACCGCGCCGATCCGGTCGACCTGCTGGTGGCGAGCAGCGCCGGCCGGATCCCCGAGCTGGTGCCGATCCGCTACGGGCGCATGCTCGCGAGCCCGTTCGCGTTCTATCGCGGTGCCGCGGCGATCATGGCGCACGACCTCGCCGCGCTCCCGTGCGCCGGCCTGGACGTGGTGGCCTGCGGCGACGCCCATCTGGTCAATTTCGGGGGCTTTGCCACGCCCGAGCGACGGCTCGTGTTCGACATCAACGACTTCGACGAGGTCGCGGTCGCGCCCTGGGAGTGGGACGTGCGCCGGCTGGCGGCAAGCTTCGTGGTGGCGGCGCGCGCGAGCGCGCACCGGCCCGACCAGGCGCGCGCGGCCGCGGTGGCCTGCGCACGGGCCTACCGCGAGCACATGGCCCGGTATGCGGAGATGCCGGTGCTCGAGGCGTACTACGAATCGATCGACCTGAAGGCGATGCTGCTGCAGTCGACCGACGAGGATCTGAAGAAGGCCACGCTGCGGCGCATCCGCAAGGCGCAGGCCGAGTCCGCGCACCTGAAGGAGTTCACCCGTCTCGCGGTGCGGAAGGGCGAGGCGCCGCGCATCCGCGACGAGCCGCCGCTCATCTACCATGACCCCGACCTGCAGCGCCAGGAAGGCTTCGAGGCGCTGGCGCGCGCGATGCTCGAGGACTACATCTCCAGCCTGCCGCCGGAGCGGCGCCTGCTGGTCCAGCGCTACCGGCTCGCCGACGTGGCGAACAAGGTGGTCGGGGTGGGCAGCGTGGGCACCTACTGCGGCATCGCGCTGATGGTCTCCGGCGGCGGCGACCCGCTGTTCCTGCAGTTCAAGGAGGCGCGCGCATCGGTCCTCGAGGCCTGCTGCGGACGCATGCCGATGCGCCACCACGGCGAGCGGGTGGTGTTCGGCCAGCGCCTGCTGCAGGCCTCTTCCGACATCTTCCTCGGCTGGATGACCGGTCGCCTGTCCGGTCGCCACTTCTACGTTCGCCAGCTGCGCGATGCGAAGATCAAGCCGATGGTGGAGGTGATGCGCCCGGAGAACCTCGCGGCCTACGCCGGGGCCTGCGGATGGGCGCTCGCCCGGGCGCACAAGCGCTCGGGCGACGCGGTGCGCATCACCGGCTACCTGGGCGGCAGCGATGCCTTCGACGAGGCGATGGGCGATTTCTCGGTCGCCTACGCCGACCAGAACGAGCGGGATCACGCCGCGCTCGTCGAGGCGGTGCGCACCGGCAGGCTCGAGGCGCGGGTGGATGTCTGAACCGGGCCTCGGGCCCGTCGAGCTCATCGTTCCGTTCCCGCCCGGCGGCGTCGCCGACGCCGTGGGCGTCTGCCTGGCGCAGGCGCTGGGTCGGCACTGGCGCGTGCCGGTGGCGATTCGTCATGTATCCGGTGGCGGGGGTGCAGACGGGATGCTCGCCCTGTGCGCGGCTTCCCCCGACGGCTCGGTCGCGATGCTGGCGGCCACCGGCCAGATCACCCAGAACCCCGCGATCGACCCCGCGCTCCCGTACCGATGGGACAGCGCCCGGCCGGTGGCCCGGGTCAGCAGCGGCGCGCTGGCGATCGTGGTGCGGGCCGATGATCCCGCAACCGACCTCGCGTCGCTGCTTGCGCGCGGACGAGCCGATCCGACGGCCTGGCGCATCGGTACCTCGGGCCAGGGCGGAGCCTCGCTGCTGGCGGTGGGACGGTTGCTGGCCGCCGCGGGCATCGACCTGAGGCAGGTGCGGCGCACGGCCTGTGCGGGCGGGGCTGCAATCCTCGAGGCCGTGCTGGACGGGCGCAGCGACTTCGCCGCCCAGTACGTGGCCGAGATGGGGTCGCTGCTCGCACAGGGTCGGCTGCGCGCGCTGGCGGTCAGCGGCGAGCGGCGCTGCGCGGCCTGTCCCGGCGTGCCTGCGGCGACCGAGTGCGGGTATCCGGACTTCGACCTGCGCGGCTGGACCGGAGTGATGCTGCCGCCCGAGGCGCCCGACGCGGCGGTCGAGCGCTGGATGCGGGCACTCGCGGCCGCGGCCGCCGATCCGGCGTTCGTCGCGGACATGGCGGGGCTGGGCGCCGAGATCGACCTGCTCGGCCCGGAGGGGTTTCGCGCGGCGCTCGCGCGCGAGCACGCGCTCGCCCGCGCGACGGCGCTGCGCCTGGGCCTGGCGCGCTGATTCGCGGCCGCCCGCGCAGGCGGGGTCGGCCCGAGGCGGCAGGGACGACTGCCGCGCTCGCGCGCGCTGCGGCGCGGCCGGGCTCTGTGGTATGAAGACCGCAGTCGATCTCCGCCCCTGGGTGCCCCCGATGGCCGACCTGCTCGTCTGCATCACCTTCGACTTCGACGCGATGTCGGGCTTCATCGCCCGCGGCATGACCTCGCCCTCGCCGATCTCGCGCGGCGAGTTCGGTGCGGTGGCTGCGCCGCGCATCCTCTCGCTGCTGCGCGAGCACCGGGTTCGCAGCACCTGGTGTATCCCCGGGCACACGATCGAGACCTACCCGACGCAGTGCCGCGCGGTGTTCGAGGCCGGTCACGAGATCGCCCACCATGGCTGGACGCACGTCCCGCCCGCCTCGCTCACGCGCGACCAGGAGGCGGCCGGCCTCGCGCGCGCCAACGAGTCGATCCGCCAGCTCACCGGCCGCACCGCCCGCGGCTACCGGTCGCCCTCTTGGGACCTGTCGCCCCATTCGGTCGACCTGCTGCTCGAGCACGGGTTCCTGTACGACAGTTCGATGATGGGGCACGACTGCTCGCCCTACCGGGTGCGGCGCGGCGACGTGATCGAGCTCGAGGCGCCAGCGGTATTCGGGCCGGTGACGCCGCTGATCGAACTGCCGATCTCGTGGTCGCTCGACGACTACCCGGTGTTCGAGTTCATCCGCACGCCGCAGACCATCCTGCCCGGCAATGCGAACGCCAGCCTCGTGGTCGAGAACTGGATCGCCGATTTCACCTGGATGCAGCGCACCGTGCGCGACTGGGGGCTGATCACCTACACCTTCCATCCTTTCGTGATCGGGCGCGGCCACCGCATGCTCGCACTCGAGCGGCTGCTGGTGACGCTGTCGGCGGCCGGCGCGCGTTTCGTGACGATGGAGGAGGCCGCGCTCGAGTTCGATCGGCGCAGCCCCTTCGCGTCCGCCTGAAGCCGCCCGGCCGGCGTCATGGTGGTGCCCCGGCGTCCCCCTTCCCGTCCGACCCGGAGACCTCGATGATTCGATCGCTCGCGACCCCCGTCCTCGCGCGCAGCCGCAGCGCAGTGAGTGCCAGCGCGCTGCTCGCCGGACTGCTCGCGCTCGCCAGCGCGCCGGCCGCGGCGCAGGGCGCGCGCTTCCCCGAACGTCCGATGCGCATCATCACCGGTTTCCTGCCGGGCGGCGTGTCCGACGTGATCGCGCGCGTGCTGGGCGAGCGCCTGGGCGAGCGGCTGGGCGAGCGGGTGGTGATCGACGGGCGACCGGGAGCGGGCGGCATGCTGTCGATGGAGATCGCAGCCAAGTCCAACCCCGACGGGCACACCCTGTACCTCGCGCAGCCGG
>JBIPNU010000227.1:0-4949 GCA_044370615.1 Burkholderiales bacterium | reverse complement strand
CGAGTGGGTGGTGCCGCTGTCGACGTTGCGCAGCCCCAGTTCCTCGAGCGTCGGGATGTCGGGGTACATCGGCACCCGCTGAGGCGAGGACACCGCGAGCGCGAGGAACTTGCCGGCCTTGATCAGCGGGAAGGCCGAGCCCGAATCCCACATGAAGTCGACGTGGCCGCCGAGCATGTCCTTGATCGCCGGCGCCGAGCCCTTGTAGGGAACGTGGATCGCCTTCAGGCCGGCCGCCGACAGCCACATCTCCGCGGCGATGTGCAGCGAGGTACCGCTGCCGGCCGACCCGTAGGTGAACTTGCCGGGGTTGGCGCGCAGCAGCGCGACGAACTCGGCGTAGGTCTTCGCGCCCAGGTCCGCCCGGATCACCAGGTAGTTCTCGATGCGAGCGGCGGCGGCGACCGGCGCGAGGTCCTTGACCGGGTCGTAGGGCAGCTTGGAATAGACATGGGGCCCGATCGACATCGTGGAGCCTGCCGTCATCAGGATCGTGTAGCCGTCGGCCGGGGCCCGCGCGACCGCCTCGACGCCGACGATGCCGCCGGCACCGGTGCGGTTCTCGATCACCACCTGCTGACCCAGCGCCTGGGACAGCGGCTGCGCGACCGCGCGACCGACGATGTCGGGCGAGGAGCCCGGCGGGAAGTTGACGATCATGCGGATCGGCTTGGACGGCCAGTCGCCGGGCTGCGCCTGCGCCGCGGCCACGGCGCCCAGCGCCAGCGCGCCGACGGCGACGATCAGGCCGCGCCGGGGGACCGAGAGGGATATCGGAGGTATTGCGGGCATCGCGGATCTCCGTCGGAGGAAGTGATCGAAACCGTCGATCGGCGGAAGCAGGTACCGGCACGCACGGCGCGAGGCCGGCGCGCGGTCGCGCCCGCCGGACGGGGCGTGCGCCGGCGAGCCGGGGCCGTACCCGCGCGACGGCGCGTTCACCGCGCCGACTCCGCGGCCAGGCGGATGGCCCGCACGATGCCCTGGTAGCCGGTGCAGCGGCAGAGATTACCGCTCATCGCCTCGCGGATGCGCGCCGCGTCCGGGGCGCTCTCGCGGCGCAGCAGATCCCAGGCCGATATCAGCATGCCCGGCGTGCAGAAGCCGCACTGCAGTCCGTGCGCCTCGTGAAAGGCCTGCTTGATCCGCTCCATCAGCGGGTCACCCGCCAGCCCCTCGAGCGTGCGAACCTCGTGGCCGTCCAGCGTGGCCGCGAGCGCGAGGCAGGCGCGCGCCGGCTCGCCGTCGATCAGCACCGTGCAGGCGCCGCACACGCCGTGCTCGCAGCCCAGATGGGTGGCAGTCAGCCGGCACGATTCGCGCAGGTGGTCGGCGAGATGGGTGCGCGGCTCCACGGCCGCCTCGATCGTCTCGCCGTTGATCCGGATGCTCGCCACCACGCGGTTCATGGGATCTGCCTCTCGAGCGCTGCGGCCACCGCGCGCTGCACGCAGCTCGCGTGGCGGCGCCGCGCCACCGCCTCGAGTACGCCCGCCTCGCGCAGGTCCTCTTCGATCGCCGGGGCAAGGTCGCCGGGCGGCATGCCGTCGGCCAGCGCCGCCGCGCAGCGGGCGAGCGCCCTCGGTTCGCCATCCAGCGCGCCGAGCGCCACCCGCGCCCGCCCTGCCGCCGGCTCGAGCAGCACGACGCACAGGCTGTCGGCGTACTCGCCCGCCTTGCGCACGATCTTGCAGCGTCCCCAGCGCTCGCCCGCCGGACGGCGCGCCACCTCCACCGCGCACAGCAACTCGTCGGGTGCAAGCGCAGTGGTGTAGGCGCCGAACAGGAAGTCGTCGATCGGCAGCGTGCGCTCGCCGCGCAGCGATCGCAGGTGCAATCTCGCCTGGAGCGCGAGCAGCGTCACCAGCCAGTCGGCCGCCGGATCGGCGAGCGCGACCGAGCCGCCGATCGTGCCGCGCGTGCGGATCGCGCGAAAGGCGATACCCGCGCCGGTCTGGCGCAGCAGGCCGCCGGCCGCATCCGGAACCCGACCGTCCTCGAAGGCCGCGTGCGGGGTGAGCGCGCCGTAGACCACCGCATCCGCGCGCGACTGCACCTCGCGCAGCGCGGCGATCCGACCGAGGTCGACCACGCGCTCGGCCGGCGCGAGACGCAGGTTCAGCATCGGCACCAGCGATTGCCCGCCGGCGAGCGCGCGCGCGTCCTCGACCTCGGACAGCGCGCGCAGCGCCTCGTCCACCGTGGCCGGCGAGACGATCTCCAGCGGTGCCGGCTTCAACGGGCGCCCCCCCGGGTCGCGGACTCGCACAGCGCGGCCAGCACCCGGTCGGGGGTGATCGGCGTGCGATCGACCCGCGCGCCCAGCGGCGCCAGCGCGTCGTTGACCGCGTTGAGCACGGCGGCCGGCGGCGCGATCGCGCCGCCCTCGCCCATGCCCTTGATCCCGAATCGCGTGTGCGGAGAAGGCGTCTCCATGTGCAGCACTCGCACGTCGGGCACCTCGGCAAACCCGGGGATCAGGTAGTCGAGGAAGGTCGAGGCGAGCGGCTGGCCATTGCGATCGTAGGGGATCTCCTCGTAGAGCGCGGTGCCCAGGCCCTGGGCGACGCCGCCGACCACCTGGGCCTCGACGATCATCGGGTTGACCATCGTGCCGCAGTCGTGGCAGACGACGTAGTCGAGTACCTCGACCGTACCCGTGCCCGGATCCACCGCCACCGTGCAGGCGTGCGTGGCGTAGGAGAACGCACCGGTGCTGCTCGCCGGCTCGTAGACCTCGAAGGCCTCGAGCGCAGGCGGCTCGCCCGGGGGCAGCCGCTCGGGGTGCAGGTAGGCGGCCTCGCACAATGCCGCGAGCGGCAGGCGGCGATCGCCCGCCTGCGCGCAACCGTCCTGCAGGCTCACCTGCTCGAAGGGCACCTGCAGCAGGTGCGCGCCGATGCGCCGCAACTTGGCGGCGAGCGTCGCGCAGGCCCGCGACACCGCGCCCCCGGCCATGGTCATGCTGCGCGAGGCGAAGGTGCCCATGCCATAGGGCGTGTTGCCGGTGTCGCCGTGGCGCACGACGACGGCGGAGACGTCGATGCCCAGTTCCTCGTGCGCCACCTGGGCGAGCGTGGTCTCCAGCCCCTGGCCGTGGTTCTGGATGCCCACGTGCAGCAGCAGGCGCCCGTCGGGCGTGAAGCGCGCCAGCGCGGGCTCGAAGCCGAAGACCACCGGCAACCCGCGCGCCACCCACTCGAGCGTGCCGTGGGCCGACTGCTCGGTGTAGCTCGCCATCCCGAAGCCGAGCAGCCGCCCGTCGGGCAGCGGCGCGCCCTGGCGAGCGCGCACCGACGCCAGGTCGATCGCCTCCACCGCCCGCCGCGCGCACGCCGGGTAGTCGCCGCTGTCGTAACGCTTGCCGGTGGGCGAGACGTACGGCATCTGCTCCGCGCGGACCATGTTGAGTTCGCGCACCGCCTCGGGCGTGCGCCCCACCGCGCGGGCGACCTCGTCGATCAGCGACTCGATCGCGAAGCAGGCCCCGGAGCGCCCCACGCCGCGGTAGGGGCCCAGCGGGGACTTGTTGGTGCACACCGTGATCGCGCGCGCCCGGTAGGCCGCGATGTCGTAGGGTCCGGTGAGGATGCCGGCGGCCATGCCCGCCTCCATGCCCGCGGTCCACGGCCACACCGAATAGGCACCTGCATCGACCGTGACCTCCGCCTCCACGCCGAGCAGGCGCCCCCGGTCGTCGGCATGCGCGACCAGCCGGTAGCGGTGCTCGCGTGCGTGTGGCGAGGCGATGAAGTGCTCGCGCCGGTCCTCGACCCAGCGGACCGGCCGCCCGAGCACGCGCGCGGCGGCGGCGATGGCCAGTTCCTCGGGCTGCAGGTTGTTCTTCGGACCGAAGCCCCCGCCCACGTCGGGCGCGATCACCCGCAGCCGGCTCTCGGGCAGCCCGAGGGCGCGCGCGAGCACGGTCCGGATGACGTGCGGGAACTGGGTCGAGCTGTACACCACGAACTCGTCGAGCCGACGGTCGTGATGCGCGATCACCCCACGGGTCTCGATCGAGACGCCGGCGTGACGACCCATGCGCACCGCGTGCTCGATGCGCACGCAGGCCTCTCGCGCGGCCGACTCGATGTCGCCGGTGCTCAGGTCGGACGTGACGAACAGGTTGTCGGGCCAGTGCGCGTGCACCCGGACGGCATCGGGCTGCAGGGCTGCGTCGATGTCCCACACCGCCGGCAGTTCCTCGAGATCGAGCTCGCAGGCCTGCGCGATGTCCTCGGCCTCGGCGCGAGTGTCGGCCACGCACACCGCGATCATCTCGCCGACGAAGCGCACCGTATCGCCCGCCAGCGGCGGGTACTCGGAGTGGCGGAAGGTCGGGCTCGCCCCGTCGGCGACGATCGGCCGGACCGCGCCGAGATCGGCCGCAAGCAGCACCCGCGAACGCAGGCGGTCGGGCACCCGCACGCCCCGCAGGCGGGCATGCGCCACCGGGCTGCGCAGGAATGCCGCCTCGAGCATGCCGGGGAGCCGGATGTCGGCGAGATACTCGCCGCCGCCGTCGAGGAACCGCCGATCCTCGACCCGGCGCACGCTCGCGCCCACCCCCTGCGGGCGGCCCCGATCGCCGCCGGGCTCGACCGCGCCCGCCGCCTGGACCCGCACCGTCACCGACCGTCTCCGCGCACCTGCGACTCCACGTCCCGGGTTTCGTGTTTCGTATACGATCCGACGATACCAGCGGCGCTCCCGCCCGGGCAAGCCTGCGGCAACCGGCACGCCGCGGCCACCCGCCTCGATGCCCACGCCCCCCTCACGCCCCGCCCCGTCATCGCCGCGCGCCGCATCCGCCGGCGCGCGCGCCCAGCGTGCGCGCCGGCTCGATGACGTGCTGCCGCGGCTGCGTCGCGACATCGTCGGCGGGCGGTGGTCTCCGGGACAGCGACGGCCCGAACCGCAGCTGTGCGCGCTGTTCGGCGTATCGCGCA
>JBIPNU010000225.1:0-4960 GCA_044370615.1 Burkholderiales bacterium | reverse complement strand
GCCATGCGTTCCGGGGGCTGCGTCACGGCGATGGACCGGAGCCACGCGGGCATCAGCGGATCGCGGCCTCGGTTCGGGGCGGGGAAGCAGGACGCCTGCCGACGACGTCGGAGAGCGTGCCGAGCATTCGTGGCGCGGCGTGCCCGAGCGCGATCGCCGCGGCGACGATGGCTGGGTGTCGAAGTGCGACCGCGATCGCCCGGCAGCGGAGTCGAGACGAACCCACCAGCGACCGGTGCATCGCCGGCCATTCGCGCCATGCATCCGGCCGGTCGACGCACGCGGCGGCCAGCGCACCCGCGGCGGCGCCGGTGGCGATGGCCCATCCCATGCCCTCGCCGGTGAAGGGCTCGACGTACCCGGCCGCGTCGCCCGCGACCAGGATGCGCGGCGCGGCGATCGTCTCCCGTCGGCGCGTGAGCGCCGGGGTTCCGGCCCAACGCGCGTCGGCCAGCGCACGCGGGTCGATCACGGCATCACCGAGGCAGGCGCGCGCCCATGCCGCCGGTCCGCCGGTCCCGCGCAGGGCGTCGGGGCGGATGGCGGCCGCCATGTCGATCGATCCGTCCTCGAGCTGCACCGCGCCCAGGTAGCCCTCGGGGCACACGTGCATGCGGATCTCCGCGCGCGGGCAATCGATCGAACCGCCGGGGGCCACCGTGCCGATCCCGATTCGGTTCCGCGGCGTGATCCGCCATCCGAATCCCGGCACGCCATCGAGGGACGACCCGCCGAGCCCGTCGGCGACGACGGTGCAGGCCGGGCGCACGGACGTGCCGCCGTGTGCACCGATGGTCACGGTGCCCTCGGGGTCGAGCCGCGCCGCCGTGCCGTCGACCACCTCCACCCCGCATGACGCGGCGCGCTCGACGAGCCGTGCATCGAGCGCCCGGCGCGAGATCGCCGCCCCCGACGTGCGCGCCAGCACGGCATGGCGGCCCCCCGAGACCAGCCGGACCGACCGAAGCGGCAGTGCATCGTGCAGGACATCGCCGACCCCCATGCCCTCGAGCGATGCAATGGCCGCGTCCGAGAGGCAGCAGCCGCAGACCTTCGCGCGCGGATACCGCCGGCGGTCGACGAGCATCGTCCGCATCCCCGCACCCGCCGCCGCGATCGCGGCGCACGCGCCTGCGGGACCGCCGCCGATCACGACGACCTGGGGGCCGCTCATGCGACCCTCCACTCGAGCACCCAGCGCGATGGCCACGCGCGGCGCACCGATGCACCTCGGAGGCCGGCCTCCGATGCCATCTCGCGTGCTTCGGCGGCCGTGAACGCCGCACGGACGCTCGCGGGCGCGTCGAACCAGACCACCGGCGAACGCGACAGCGCACGCGACGCGGTCCACGCGAGCACCAGCCCCGGCCGCGATCGTTCCAGGTCGGCGACGGCCACCGCGCGCCGCGCCGCCTGCCGCATCGAGGCGAGGAGGTGCACCGCATCCGGGCGGTCGAGATGATGCACGAACAGCGAGCACGTCACCACGTCCGCGTCGCGGGGCATTCCGTCCGCCACCACGTCCCGTTGCACCACTTCTGCCTGCGCACCGGCGGCGGCGACCGCCGCCCGCGCCGCGTCCACCGAGCCGGCATGTGCGTCGACGAGCGTCCATCGGATGCGCAGGCCGGACGCTGCGGCGCGCGCGGCCATCCGCATCGGGCCATCGGCCGCGCCGCAGGCGATGTCCATCACGTGGAGCTCGCCGGCGCAGCCGCGTGCCGCGTGCGCGATGGCCTGCCAGGTCAGCCGGTCGCTGCCAGCCCAGGCATTGAGGCGCTTCAGGCCGGCGAGGGCGTGGGCATGCTCGAGGGGGTCGATGCCCGGGTCGTCCATCCGTTCGTCGACGCGCGTTCGATGCATGGGAGGACGGCCGCGGCGGCCGCAGCGAGGATAGGCCGTGGAACGCGGTGACTCCCGGTGCGTGTAGCCTGCCGGCGTCGTTTCTTGCACGGTTCACCCGTACGAGGGGAGAAACCTGATGTCGGAGCGTGGGCGCGCGCGCTCCACGGCGGTGTCATGCGTCGATGCGGACCAGCAGCTGCGGCTGCTGGTCGGCCGCGCTGCGGGCGCTCAGGCGATGTTCGACCGCGAGCTGCGCTGCATCGCGGCCAGCCCGCGGTGGATGTCCGACTACGCGGTCTCGGGCGATCCGGCGATCGGGCTGCCGATCGACCGTCTCTCGCCGTCCCTGCCGCCTCGGTGGCGGGAGGCCTATCTCCGGGGCCTCGATGGTGACGTGGTGGTACGTGACCGAGACATCGTCCGGGCGGATGCCACGGATGAGCGCTGGGTGTCTTGGTCGGTCTGCCCCTGGCGCGAGGCCGACGGCCGGGTGGGCGGCATCACCGTGTCGATTTCCGAGGCGGCCGTGAGCCGTGATGCAGGCCAGTCGGCCGCCGCGGGCCGTGAGCTGGAAGCGCTGTTCGCGACCCCCGCGGTGGGCGTCGCGGTGCTCGACGGTGATGGTCGCATCCTCTCGTCGAACGAGGCGTTCCGGGCGATCGTCGGCGCGACGGCCGAGGGCACCGAGGGGATGTGCATCGGTTCCGTCGTGCACCGCGACGACCTGCATGCAGTGGACCAGGCCATCGCCTCGATCCGTTCCGGCCTCCGGCCCGAGATGCCCCAGCGAATCCGCTTCGCGCGGCTCGATGGCGGCGAGGCATCGGCGAGGCAGTGGATGGAGGCACTTCCGGACGACGGCTCGTCCCGCGGCCGGATCCTGGTCGTGGCGTCCGACATCAGCGAGATCGCCGTGATGGAGCGGATGGTGCGGGACGCGGAGCGGATCTCGACGCTCGGGCTGGGCGGTGCCGCACTGGGCCACGACCTCGCCAGTGCGCTGATCCCGCTTCGCGCCTTCGTCGGTGCGCTTGAGACGATCGCCGGCCAGCACCCAGCGGACGTCCGCCAGCAAGGACACCTCGACGGTCTCCGCCGCACGACGGACTACATCCAGGGACTCGCCGAGGCTTCCCTCGGCGCCCGGGCGGCGATCGATCCAGACCATGATGGGTCGCGGCCATGCACGGACCTCCATGGATGGTGGGGCCGTTCGGCGGACTTCCTGCGGCGCGTGCTGCCGCCCGGGATCGAACTGTCGTTCGTGATCGGTCCCGGCGTGGAACGGGTCGGGCTGCCCCCGCAGGATCTCTCGCAGCTCTTCCTGAACCTCGTGTCCAACGCGGGCCGGGCGATCGGTGCCCGCGCGATGGTGGCCGGCGAGCCCGCGACGGTTGCGATGCGCGCCGACGCATGGCGCGGTCCCGGCGGACCCTGCGTGCGCATCGTGGTGGTGGATGACGGAATCGGAATGACGGCGGACCAGCGGCGTGTCGCCGCCGGGATCCTGGACGGCACCGGTCATGACGGGGCCGGGCTCGGCCTGACGATCGTGCGCCGCATCGTGAGCGGCGTCGGTGGCCACGTGAGCCTCACGTCGGTGGTGGGCGAGGGCACCGCCGTGGAGGTGCTCCTGCCCGTGGCGGGCATGCAAAGACCCGGCGGACCGTGAGGTCACGCCGGGCCCGTACGGGGGTCCGTCCCGGATTCAGCCGCGCGGGGTGCCGTCCACGACCCTGGCCCCGAGCCGGGTCGCGAGTTCCGCGCGGTTGTGGACGCCGAGCTTGCGGTAGACACGCCTGCTCAGCGTGACGATCGTTCCCTCGGCCAGGCCGGCCTGGGCCGCGATCGCCTTGCGCGACAGCCCCAGGGCCAGCGCCGCCGCGACCTCTCGCTCCCGCCCCGAGAGCTGGTCCATCGGTCCCGCCGCCAGGCGCTCGGACACGGCGCGCACGCCCGCCTCGGGCACCAGGAACACGCACGGCACGGTGGGCGTCGTCGGCGCGACGGGCGCCAGGGCGGTGCTGACGATGACGTTGGGCGGTGCATCGAGGGGGGATCGTCGCTCGTCGCGCTGCTGCGCGGTCAGTACCAGCCGCTCGATGTCCAGCACCAGGCGGGACAGCTCCGACCGCTCGCGCGCCGTCATGTGCGCCGTCGCCCCGAGGACGTGGGTCGCATCCCGTGCGTTGCGCTCGATGCCGCGGCCGCCGAGCGCCTCGATGGCGTCGCGCAGGTCGAGGGCACGCTCCTCCTCGATCCTGGAAACCGTCGCCCGATGCGCGGCATCCTGGGGCCGCCATGCCACGACGAGCTCGGCGCCGGACGAACGGTACGTCGACGCGCGCCGATCACGTGCTCCACCGAGGCGCGCTGCCAGTCCAAGCGACACCAGCGCGTCAAGCGACGACTGCGCGCGTGCGGCCGTCGTGCGTGCCGCCGCCGCGATCGATCGCGCATCCGTGCCGCGACGGCTCCTGCGCAGCGCGCCCCAGCATCGCATCGCGACGGAGTCCGTGAGCAGCTCGGCAACGCCGCGCTGGCTGAGGTCGGTGATCACGATCCGCAAGGAACCCGCAGGACTACCCGTGAGGTCCAGCGGTGTCCATGGGAACGGTGCTTGGCGAACGCGCGCGGGTGCGCGTCGGGACCGCGGCGCGTGCTGCATGCGTGGGACGGACGACGAGCTTCGCCGCTGTTCGGCGTGCCGTGCGTCCCACGGGCGTGGCACAGCCGCGGATTCGGGTGGATTTCCCGTTCCTGCCACGCACCTAGACTCGGTCGCTCGTTGGCCTCGATCGTGGACGTCATCGTGCCGGCCGCTGCCGCCTCCGGCGTGGCCATCCTGGCGACGCTGGCCGTCGAACGCTTCGGTGGGCGCATGGGCGGCATCCTCTCGAGCATCCCGACGACGATCGTGCCCGCGGCGATCGGCCTCTGGGACGGTGGGTCGGACCCGGAACGGTTCCGTCGTTCGATGGCGTTCGTGCCCGTTGGCATCCTCCTCAACGTGGGGTACCTCTTGCTCTGGCGGATCGTGCCGGCGCGCATCGGGATGATCGCGCACCGGCATCTCCTCGCGTGGACGGCGACGATCGCGCTCGGCGCGTGGTTC
>JBIPNU010000224.1:0-4974 GCA_044370615.1 Burkholderiales bacterium | reverse complement strand
GCGGCCGCGGCGCCCGGGGCCATCGCTGCGCCCGGAGGGCTGCCTGCCGGCGGCGGCGCGTAGGCGAGTTCGCGTTCGCCCGCGCTGGCGAGATCGCGCAGCACCGGCCGGATCACGAGGGAATAGACGAGCAGTGCCGCGATCACCGCCGCCAGCGACCACACCAGGGTGTTCAGGTTGCCCAGCAGGCGGTCGAGCAGCGTGGATACCAGGGTCGGTCCTTCGACCTGTTCGCGCGGGGTCTCGGTGAACGGCGCGTTGACGAGGTTGACCGTGTCGCCGCGCTGCTCGCTGAAGCCGATCGCCTGCTTCACCAGTTCGGTGAGCTTGGTCACCTCCGCGTCGGGGATCGGGGTGGTCGCGGCCTTGCCCTCGCGCACTTCGCGGCGGTGGTTCACCACGACCGCGGCCGACACCCGCCGCAGCGCGCCGACCTCGGAGCGCGTGTAGGTGATCGTCTTGTCGACCTCGAAGTTGGTGGTCGACTCGCGATGCGTGCTGGGTGCCGGCGCGGCCGCGGGCGCCGGCGGCGCGCCCTTCGCGGCCGCCGGCGGCGCGTTGATCGGCGCGCTCGCCGCGCCGGGTGGCTGGTTGGACAGCGCGCCGGGCACGCCGCCCGCGTCGCGCGCGCCCTCGCCGACCGTCTCGACCGTCTGCTGGCTGCGGATCGCCTGCTGCGGCGACGGATTCGGCTTGAACGTCTCGGCGGTCTGCTCGACCTTGGAGAAATCGAGGTCGACCGTGACCTGCGCGCGCACGTTGCCCGGGCCGACGATCGGGGTGAGGATGTTCTCGATCCGCCGCACGTAGGACTGCTCGACCTGCAGCAGGTGCTTGAGCTGGCCCGCATCCAGTGCGGACGCGTCGCGCGGCTCGCCCCCGGGGGTGAGCAGGTTGCCGGCCTGGTCGACGATGGTCACCGCCGAGGGCGCGAGCTCGGGCACGCTGCTCGACACCAGGTGCGCGATGCCGGCGAGCTGCGCGGCCTCGAGCGCGCGGCCCGGGTAGAGGCTGACCAGCACCGACGCGCTGGGTTTCTGCTGATCGCGCACGAACACGCTGGGCCGGGGGATCGCCAGGTGCACGCGCGCGCCCTGCACGGAGCCCAGCGCCTGCACCGTCCGCGCGAGTTCGCCCTCCAGGGCCCGCTGGTAGTTGACCTGTTCGACGAACTGGCTGGTGCCGATGCGCTGGTTCTCGAGGAGTTCGAACCCGATCGAGCCACCGCGCGGCAACCCCTGCTGGGCGAGTCTCAGTCGCGCGTCATACACGCGATCGGACGGCACGAGGATCGCGTTGCCGCCCTCGGACATGCGATAGGGCACGTTGATCTGCTGCAGCGCGGCCACCACCGCGCCGCCGTCGCGGTCGGTCAGGTTGCTGAACAGCACGCGGTAGTCGGGGCTGCGCGCCCAGGAGAGAAACGCCACGGAGGCGGCGATGACCGCGGCAAGCCCGACCAGCAGCACGACCTTCTGTGCGTTGGAGAGGCGAAAGAATCCCTGGAGCAGCGGGGAGTCGGCTGACGGCGAAGAGGTGGGGGCCTGCGCCATCGTCTACGGGCGGCGCAGCCGCACTAGACCTGCGTATTCATGATGTCCTGATAGGCCGACACGAGCCGGTTGCGCACCTGCACCATCGTCTGGAACGACAGGCTGGCCTTCTGCATGGCCACGACGACTTCCTGCAGGTTCGCGTCCGGGGAGCCGGCATCGTAGGCGCGCTGCGCGTCGGTCGACGCCTGCTGCGCCTGGTGCACGCTGTCGATCGACGCGCGCAGCACCTCGGCGAAGTCGGGCGCCCCGGGCGCAGGCGCCTGCGTACCCTCGGCCCGCGGTCCGGCACCGGCCTGGGCGGCCGCTGTGCGCAGTTCGCGCAGCATCTGGTCGATTCCGGAGGTGCTCATGAGGGAGGGCGTGGCAGGCAGGACGGGACGGGACGGCGCAGGGGCGCGGACGGCGCGGAGACGACCGGATCGGCCCGGGCATCGCCACCGCCTGCCGCAGTGCACGCTGCGTGACGGCGATGATACGGCACCCCGAGGCCGGAAGATACCCGGGCACTTCGGGCCGGCTTCGCCGCCCCGGCGGCGCAGGTCTCCGCGCCGGGATTCCCAGCAAGCCGCGTGCCATGCCGTCGCGCAGGGCGGTTCCCGGCTCAATCGGTCGGTTCGCCGGTCTCGCGACCCGGCTCCTTCCAGCCTTCGGCGCGATACTGGGCGAGCTTGTGCCGTAGCGTACGTTCGCTCATCTGCAGCAGCGCGGCCGCCTTGCGGCGCGAGCCGGCCACCGAAGCCAGCGTCGACAGGATGTGCTGGCGTTCGAGCGAGCGCAGGTCGCGGCCGCCGGCACCTCCCCCGCCCGGCCCGCGTCCGTCCGCCGGGGTCGCCAGCGGCGGCATGCCGCCCGGGGGCGGCAAGACTTGCCGCTGGGCGGCGGCACTTGCCGGCAGGTGCAGGTCGCCGGGCTCGATCTCCGGCCCTCGCGCGAGGATCAGCGCGCGCTGGATCACGTTCTCGAGTTCCCGGATGTTGCCGCTCCAGCGATGCCCGGCCAGCGCCGCGCCGGCCTCGGACGACAGTCGCCGCCCGCCGCCGGCACGCCCGATCACCTGGCGCGCGAGGGGAAGGATATCGAGCGGGCGCTCGCGCAGCGCCGGCAGGTGCAGCGGGAACACGTTGAGCCGGTAGTAGAGATCCTCGCGAAACCGGCCTGCCACCGCCTCCGCGGCCATGTCCCGGTTGGACGTGGCGATCACCCGGATGTCGAGCGCGACGGTCCGCCGCCCCCCCACCCGCTCCACCTCGCGCTCCTGCAGCACGCGAAGCAGCTTCGCCTGCAGCGCGAGCGGCATCTCGGAGATCTCGTCGAGCAGCAGCGTGCCCCCCTGCGCCTGCTCGAACTTGCCGGGGGTGGACTGCGTGGCGCCCGTGAAGGCCCCCTTCTCGTAGCCGAACAGCGTGGCTTCGAGCAGGTTCTCGGGAATCGCCGCGCAGTTGATCGCCACGAAGGGTCCGCGCGCGCGTGCCGACTGGCGATGCACGAAGCGCGCGAACACCTCCTTGCCGGTACCCGATTCGCCGGTGATCAGGACCGTCGCGTCGCTGCCCGCCACCCGCCGCGCCAGCCCCAGCACGTGCCGGGTTGCCGGATCCTCGGCGACCACGTCTTCCCCTGCCCCGCCGGCTGGAACGGCCGGGCGCATGTGACACGCCACCTCCTCGAGCAGGCGCTGGGGCTCGAAGGGCTTGGTGAGGTAGTTCACCGCGCCGGCCCGGATCGCCGAGACCGCCTTGTCGATCATGCCGTAGGCGGTCATCAGGATCACCGGCACCTCGGGGTGCTCGCGGCGGGCGCGGGCGAGCAGCGCATGCCCGTCCATCGGCTTCATCTGCACGTCGCTGATGAGCAGTCCGGCCGGCTCGCGCGCCAGCGCCACCAGCGCGCTCTCGCCGTCGACCGCCTCGATCACGCGATAGCCGTTCAGCTCCAGCGTGGCGGCCAGCGCCTCGCGAAGATCGGCGTCGTCCTCGGCGATCACCACCGGCAGCAGGTTCATCGGCATCGGCCACTCTCCATGATCAGGATGCGCGCGATTCGGGGACGGCGACCGCCGCGGCCGACACCGGCAGGCGCAGCGTGAACTCGCTGCCGCGCGGCTCGCGGGCGCTCGCCACCGCCTCGCCACCGTGCGCGGTGGCCACCCCCCGCACGATCGCCAGCCCCAGGCCGGTGCCGTCGGTACGGGTGGTGAAGAAGGGCTCGAACAGCCGCTCGGCCACGGCCGGATCGATGCCCGATCCGGTGTCGAGCACCGACAGTTCCACCGCGCCGGCACGCGCGCGCGCGGCGAGCGTCACCGCGCCGCCGGGCGCAGTGGCCTGCAGCGCGTTCTCGAGCAGGTTGAGCAGCGCCCCGGCGATCGCCTTGCGATCGCCCTGCAGCGTGGTGCCGCGACTGTCGTCCCGGACGTCGAAGGCAAGGCCGCGACGCGCCATCTGCGGTTCGATCACGGTCGCGAGTTCGGCGAGCAGCGAATCGACCGCGATCGGCTCGAAGGCGTCGTGCTGGCCGCGCACGAAGCGCAGCATGTCCTGGATCATGCGCTCGACGCGGCGCAGGCTGTCCACGGTGCGCTCGGCGAAACGCGCCCGCTCGGGCTCGGCGATGCCGGTACGACCGAGGTTGCCCGCGTAGAGCAGCGCGGTGGCCAGTGGCGTGCGCAGGTTGTGCGCGAGTCTCGCGGCCATCTCGCCCATCGCCGACAGTCGCCGCGCACGCTCGAGTTGCGCGGTGAGCGCATGCGCGGCCGTCACGTCGTTGAGCAGCACGATCGATCCCCCGTCGGGAAGGGCGGAGCGCGACAGCCTGACGCGGCGCGGGGCGGCCTCGCCGGCTATCGGCAACTCGTGTTCGTCGGGCGCCGGGGTCGCGCGCAGCGTCTGCGCGACCACCGCCGGCCACCGGTCGCCCAGCCGCCCGCCCCCCAGCAACTGGCCGGCCGCGGGGTTGGTGTCGGTGACCCGTTCCTCGGCGTCGAGCACCACCACCCCGCCCGGCAGGGCCGCGAGCAGCGCCTCGAGGCGCTCGGAGAGCGCGGCCTTGGCGGCGAGCTGCACCCGCAGTTCGCGGTTGGTGTCCGCCAGTTCGCCCGCCAGCTGCTCGACACGGCGCTGCAGGCCTTCGTAGGCGGTCGTCAGCTCGGCGGAGGCCTGGCTGAACAGCGCGAAGGCCTCCTCGAGCTGCTCGGGCGACAGTTCGGCCAAGACGGAAAATCCGCGGAGAGTCCGCGAGCGGACCCGACGGACGAGGGGGAAGACGACGTCGAGTGTAGCGAGCCCACGCCGGGGGCGGAAGCAATGCCTGCCTGCGGGCCGCACGCGCCGGGGGGCGGCAGCGACCCCGGGCTCGCCGTCGACCCCGCGCCCCCGGCCCGTGCCCGCGCCGGGCCGCCCGACTGACCGCGTCGCGCTCG
>JBIPNU010000222.1:0-5014 GCA_044370615.1 Burkholderiales bacterium | reverse complement strand
GACGGCCGACCGGCGGCTGCTGATCGCCGCGCAGCGCCATCGCTCGCAGGCGCTCAATCGCGCCGATGCCCTCGAGCGGCTGGTCGACCTGCTCGCCCGCGCGGCGGTGCGCCCCCGCCGCCGCATCCCGACGCGGCCGGGCGCGGGCGCGCGCGAGCGGCGCCTCCAGGACAAGCGGGTCCGCTCGCAGGTCAAGCAGGCGAGGTCGCGCCGCCCCGGCGACTGAGCGCACCCCGCCCGCGCACGTCCCCTCCCCCGGACCTGCGCCGCCTGCAGCCGACGCCGGTGCGTCCGGACCCGCAGGACGAACCTTCCGCCGGCCGGCTCATCCGCCCTCGCCGGGCTCGGGCGCGTCGATCGCCGGGCGTGGCAGGGCAGGCCCGGCCTCGCGCGCGGCGATCGGCCGCAGCCCGCCCCGCGGCGCGGGCAGCGCGGAGGCGGTGTCGCCAGCCTGGATCCGGTACAGCTGCGGCACCTCCCGGTTGATGTGGAGCTGGAAGATGTCGGGACGGTTGTAGTGCCCGGCGAAATCGTGCCGCAGCTTCATCTGGATGCCGGCGGCGAGATCGCAGTCGGCGTACAGGATGCCTTCCTCCGCGCCCATCGGCCCGGCCACCACCCGGCTGTAGGGCGAGACGATCACGCTGCCGCCGCAACAGTCCGGGTTGCGCAGGAAGCGCTCGCCCTCGGGACCGACCTCCAGCCTGCGGATCGTGTCCTCGTCGACCGTGCCGCAGGCCGACACCACACAGGCCTTGCTCATCTGGGCGAAGGCCTGGGAGTCGATCGACACCCGGTTGCGCAGCGGGTCGCCACTGGTGGGAAAGTGGTTGGGCCAGCTCATCACATGGATGCGCGTGTGCTCCGCGGTGAGCGCGAACACCGCGAGCGGATTGGAATTCTCGCCGCAGATGAGACCGCTCACCGGACCGAACACCGTGGGCACCGCCCCAAAGGTGTCGCCGAAGCCGCCGGTGTGCACCAGGCGCTCGCCGACGGTGGGCATGATCTTCTGGTGCTTGCCGAGCAGCGCGCCATCGGGCCCGAACCAGACCTGGGTGTTGAACATCGTGCCCAGGGTGCCCGGCAGCTTCTCGCACACGCCGATCACCACGTAGGCGCCGACCTCGGCCGCGGCTCGCGACAGCGCGTCGGTCTCGGGGCCGGGAATCTCGACCGCGTTGCGAAAGAGGTCGACCGCGAACCGGTTGGCGATCGTGCCGGTCGCAGGATGGTGGTGGTACCAGATCGGATGCGCCGGAATGAAGCCTTCGGGAAAGGCGATCAGCTGCGCGCCGCCTTTGCCCGCCTCCCGGATCAGCCGGCAGGCCTTGTCGGTCGACCCCTCGCGGTCGAGGAACACCGAAGCCGCCTGGACGGCGGCCACCCTCACGATCGGATACTGGTCACCCACGTCTGTCGCCTCCCTGTTCCGCCCGGCGCGTCCTGCTCGCCCCGCACGCTCGTCCTGCCCCGCTCATCCTGCTTTGCCGGTCCGCCCACGCCCGCCTCGCCCCGGGACAACGCGCCCTTCGCGCCGGCCCCGGCACTGCGCTCGTGCTCGCCGCCGGCCGGCCAGCCCGGTGCCAGCCCCCGGGGCACGACCGCCGGGGACCGATCCGCCGCGCCCCCTGCCGCGGGCATCACCGCGCGGGCGTCACCGGGCGGGACACCCCGGTCAGCCGGGGGCCGGCGGCTGGCGCCACAGCGAGGTGCCGCGCACCGCCCGGTCGAGCGCGTCGAGCCTGGCCTCGTGCGCCGCGGCCTCGTCGGCATCGGCCTCGACCACCGGCAGCGCGAGGGACTGCGGCGCCCAGCCCGCGCCCCCGGTCTCTTCGGTCGCGGTGGCGGCCGCGTCGATCACCAGGCTGTCCTGGCCGCGGGTCATCGCGAGATAGACCTGCGCGAGCAGGCGGGTGTCGATCAGCGCGCCGTGGCGCACCCGGCTGCTGCGGTCGACGCCGTAGGCCTCGCACAGCGCATCCAGGCTGTTGCGCTTGCCGGGACGAAGTTCGCGCGCCAGCGCGAGCGAATCGACGATCGACGGGCAGTGGTGTCCGATCGGCGGGTGGCCGGTGGCGGCGAGCTCCGCATCGAGGAACTCGACGTCGAAGGCCGCGTTGTGGATCACCAGCTCGGCGCCGGCGACGAACGCGAGGAGCTCGGCGGCGACGTCACCGAAGCGCGGCTTGTCGGCGAGGAAGTCACGGGTGAGGCCGTGGATCTCGAGGGCGCCCGGATCGCTGTCCCGATCGGCGTTCAGGTAGCGGTGGAACACCTCGCCGGTCAGCTGGCGGTTGACGATCTCCACCGCCGCAATCTCGATCACGCGGTGGCCGAGACGCGCGTCCAGGCCCGTGGTCTCGGTGTCGAGCGCGATCTGGCGAATCGAGCGGCGGCTCATGCGCGCGGGCTCACGAACGGGGGCGGCCGGCTTCGGCCACCCCGCGGTTGGCCAGCGCATCGGCGCGCTCGTTCTCGGGATGGCCGGCGTGCCCGCGTACCCAGTGCCACTCGACGCTGTGCTGCGCGGCCAGCCCATCCAGGTGTCGCCAAAGGTCGGCGTTCTTCACTGGCGTGCCGCCCGCCGTCTTCCAGCCCTTGCGTTTCCAGCCATGGATCCAGCCGCTGATGCCCTGCTGCACGTATTGCGAATCGGTGTAGACCCGCACCCGGGAGGGGCGGCGCAACGCCTCGAGCGCGCGGATCACCGCGGTGAGTTCCATGCGGTTGTTCGTGGTGTGCGCCTCGCCGCCGAACAGCTCGCGCTCGCGGCCACCCGCGCGCAGCAGCGCGCCCCAGCCGCCCGGTCCGGGATTGCCCTTGCAGGCGCCGTCGGCGTAGATGTCGATCGGAAGGCCGTCCGCGTCCGGGGCCGAGGCCGGGACGGCCGGTTCGTCGCTCACCGGCCCTCCCGCACGCGGGCGCCGGCATCGCCGTGCACCAGCCGCAGGGACCCGCGGGGCAACCCCTCGCGGGCGGCCTGCGGCTCGCTCACCCGCCGCGGCACCGCAGCCAGCGCCCGCCGCGGCGCGGCGCGTTCGCTCCAGCGCGGCAGGATGATCCGCATGCCCTGCACCCGCTTGACTGCCTCGAGCACGTACACCCCGCCGGCAAACGGCCACCAGCGATTGCCGGCCGCCTCCATGAACCCGAAGCGATCGAGCCACCGGGTCTGGGCGAAGGGCGGCGCGTAGCAGGCCATGCGGCCTCCGGTCACCTCGAAGCCGAGCAGCGTGAGCCAGTCCTTCAGGCGGGGCAGGCTGATGAACTCCCCGCGCCACGGCAACGGGGCGTCGGCGGCTGCGGTCCCGCGCCGGATACCCCACAGGCTCCAGGGGTTGATGCCGGCCACGACCAGGCGCCCTTCGGGCATCAGGATGCGTTCGACCTCGCGCAGGATCGCGTGCGGCCGCTCGCTGAACTCGAGGACGTGGGGCAGCACGACGAGGTCGACCACCTGGCTCGCGATCGGCAGGGCGTCGGGTCGAGCCCGCAGCTCGGCGGGCGCCTCCGGCGCGACCCGGACGCGCAGCGTCATGCGGCTGGCGCGCAGCAGGTCGGCCTGCGGCAGCCCGACCTGGACCGCGTGATAGCCGAACAGGTCGGCGACCACGGCGTCCAGGTGGCACCCCAGTCGCTCGAGCAGGTACCCGCCCAGCGGGGTCTGCAGCCAATCCTCGCCGGAGCGTGCCGGCACCTCGTTTACCATCGATGGTTCCATGCGGCCGGAAATCCCGGCCTCCACCCTTCACGCCCGCGGCGCCCCGGAACGACGAGGCGTCGAGCAGACTGCCCCCGAGGAGCGCCGATGAGCGACACGCTGCCGCCCGGAATCACCCTGGAGCCCGTTCCAGCCTTCAAGGATAACTATATCTGGTGCCTCGCGGCGGGCGACGGCGCGGCCGTGGTGGTGGACCCCGGGGAGGCGGAGCCGGTGCTCGCCCATCTGCGCGCCCGGCACCTGACGCTCGCCGGCATCCTGATCACCCACCACCACGCCGATCACATCGGGGGCGTGCCGGCACTGCTCGAGGTCGCCGGCACGATCCCGGTCTGGGGCCCGGCCGACGAGCGGATCACCGTCCTCACCGAAGTCGTGGCCGACGGAGACCGCGTGCAGGTGGCCGCGCTCGGCCTGGCCTTCTCGGTGATCTCGGTTCCCGGGCACACCCGCTCGCACATCGCCTTCCACGGCCACGGACTGCTGTTCTGTGGCGACACGCTGTTCGCCGGCGGCTGCGGACGGCTGTTCGAAGGCACCCCGGAGCAGATGCACGCCTCGCTCGGCCGGCTGGCGGCGCTGCCGTCCGACACCCGGGTGTGCTGCGCGCACGAATACACGCTGTCGAACCTTCGCTTCGCGGCGGCCGTCGACCCGGACAATCCGGAACTCGCGGGCTGGACCCGCGAGGCCGAGCGCCGGCGCGCCGACGGCGTCCCCACGCTGCCGACCACCCTGGCGCTGGAACGCTCGACCAACCCGTTCCTGCGCTGCGGGGAACCGGCGCTGGCGGGCTCGGCAAGCGCGCGGACCGGGCGTCGGCTGCACGATCCGGTCGAGGTCTTCGCTGCCTTGCGAGAGTGGAAGAATGTCTTTTGATAATCAGTCGCTTGCAATGTTTTCCTGAAGTGTTTTGCTTGACGCCGGCGAGTGTCCCGACTACCCTCGCGACGCCTGCCTGGCCAACCCTCCGCGGATCACGGCCGGTCAGCCCCGCGTCCTGGCGCTGCGCGCTCGGCCGCGCCCATGTCCGCACCCCGGATACACTCTCCTGATGCGATCGCCCGTGTTGCTGCCCGCCGCGCGCGTCCCGGTTCGTCCGGCCGCCCGTTCGTCCCGCCTGCTGCGGCAGGTCGCGGCCGGACTCGCGCTGCTCGCCGCCGTGCTGCCCATGCCGGGTGCCGCGAGCGAGGGGCCGGTGGAGGCCGCCATCGCCACCGACAACGGACGCATCGGCGCGATCGCCTCGCCAAGGGCGGGCGAGGCCGCGAGTCTGTCCGACCTCGAGTC
>JBIPNU010000221.1:0-5020 GCA_044370615.1 Burkholderiales bacterium | reverse complement strand
CGAGCAGCGTGCCCGAAAGTCCCTGTACCGACGCACCCAGCACCTGTCCGTGGACGATCGCCGGGTTCACCGGATGGCCGCAGTCCTCGAGCGTGAGGAGCCGGCAGACCTCGACTTCGGCCGTCTCCGGATCGACCGCGACATGCGCGACCTGCACGCCGTACTCGAAGGTGCAGGCCCGGTTGTCGAAGCGGCCCTCGGCTGCGAGGGCGCGCGCGGCCTGCGCATCGCCACCCGCTGCGCGCGCCACCAGCGCGGCGATCGACAGCACGACCCGGTCGTCGTCGCGCGCGCGCACGCAGCCCGCGCGGTAGTCCAGGCGCTCGAGCGACAGGCCCGACTCGCGCGCGGCGAGATCGAGCAGCTGTTCGACCAGGTGGTCGGCTGCCACGCGCACCGCGTTGCCGCCCATCACCATGCTGCGGCCGTGGTAGGAGCCATGCCCCTGCGCGGTGCCGGTGGTGGAACCGTGCTGCACGTGGATGGCGGCCAGGGGCAGCCCCAGCGCGTCGGCAGCCACCTGCGCGAACACGGTCTCGTGCCCCTGTCCGCTCGACGAGCAGCCGGTATGCAGGCGCAGCTCCGCGGGCCCGGCGACCTCGATCCGCGCGTACTCCGCAGGCCCCGCGCCGGTGCTGTCGACGAAGCAGGCGATGCCCACGCCGTGCAGCCGGCCGTCGCCGTCGCGGTGCCCGCGCAACGGGACGAGCGCGGCGTAGCCGGCCCGCTCGAGCGCCTGCTCGAGCGCAGCCGGATAGTCGCCGCTGTCGTAGCTCGCCTCCTGCTCGTAGGGCACGAGGCGGCCGATCGACCAGGGCATGCGTTCGCGCGGGATCAGGTTGATGCGCCGCACCCGGGCAGGATCGAGGCCCAGGTCGGCGGCCATGAGGTCGATCAGCCGTTCACGGAAGAAATTGGCTTCGTAGCGCCCGGGGCCGCGATAGGTGCCGGTGGGCGTGCGGTGGCTGAGCACCGCGAGCAGTTCGCAGGCGTAGTCGGGGATGGCATAGGGGCCGGGCAGGAAGTTGCCGGCCTTGGCGGGCGCGATCACGCCGGTGGTGCGCACCCAGGCGCCCATGTCGGCCACCACCCGCCCGCGCAGCGCCAGGATGCGACCGTCCGCATCCGCGGCGATCGCCAGTTCGCAGTCCATCTCGCGCGCGTGGTTCATCGCGAGCAGGCTCTCGCGCCGGTCCTCGATCCATTTCACCGGCCGTCCGCACAGGCGCGCGGCGGCCGGCACGAGCAGGTCCTCGGGATAGAACTCGCCGCGCGCGCCGAAGCTGCCGCCCACGTCCAGTTCGATCAGGTCGACCTGCTCGCGCGCCAGCGCCAGCATCCGGGCGAGCGTGTCGCGCGCGAAGTGGGGTGCCTTGGCGGCTCCCCACACGGTCAGCCGGCCCGTGGCGGCATCCCAGCGGGCCGAGAGCCCGCGCGTCTCCAGCGGCACCGAGGAATGGCGGTGACAGGCGAAGCGCTCGCGCCGGGTGTAGGCGGCGCCGGCAAAGGCACGGTCGGCATCCCCGCGCGCGGCGGTCCAGCGCGCGGCGATGTTGTCGGGCGCAGCCGCGTGCACGCTCGCCTGCGCGCGCAGCGCGGTGTCGATGTCGGCGACCACCGGCAGCGGATCGAGATCGAGTTCGACCGACTCGGCCGCGTCCTCGGCGAGCGCCCGCGAGGCGGCGAGCACCAGCGCCACCGGTTCGCCCACGTAGCGCACGCGGTCGACCGCGAGCGGTGGTTGCAGGAAGGGTTCCAGTCCCGGCAGCACTCCCCCGCGCAGCGGGATCGGTTGCAGCCAGCTCGAGAAGTCGGCCGCGGTGAGGACTGCTTCCACCCCCGGCATCGCCCGCGCCCGGTCGGCGCGCAGCGCACGCAGGCGGGCGGCGGCCAGCGGGCTGCGCACCACCACCGCGTGCAGCTGGCCGGGATGGTCGAGATCGGCGACGTAGCAGCCGCGCCCGGTGAGGAATCGTTCGTCCTCCCGGCGCACGAGCGGCTGCCCGGTCAGCGGCGTGGCATGGGCGGCCAGCCGCGCCCAGTCGGGCGCCGAGACGGACACGCGCGCCCCCCGGTATCAGCCGCGGGCGCGGCGACGGGCGGCCGCAGCGCTCCCGGCAGTGCCCCGGGCACGCCCCGTCGCGCCGGGGGCGCGGGCAGGCACGGCCACGGTGGCGGAGGCCCCCGCCGCCTTCGGGGCCGGCGATCGAGGGGCCGCGCGACCGGCGCGCGCGCGCGGCGCGGACGTCGCGGGGGACGACCGTGTCGTCGTCGAAGAGGGCGACGACCGCGTCGTTACCGGCGCGGGGGACGCTCGCGTCGCTGCCGTCGCCGGGGACGATCGGGTCGTCCCGGGCACGGTGCCAGGCCGATGCCGCGCGGCGCGCGGGCCACCGGTGCGCGCCTTGCGCGGGCGGGGCAGCGGGTCGGCTTCCTCGGGGAAGGCCGAGGAGTGGCTGGTGAGGTAGGTGGCCGAGCCGCCGATGTCCTGCTCGATCGCCAGGCGGGTGGCACGGGCATCGCCCCGACGCAGTGCGGTGATCACCTGGTCGTGGCCGCTGGCGTCCCAGGGGGTGGCGGGGGCCGCGAGCGAGAAATACATGAACGGCCCGGCGCGCAGCCACAACGATTCGATCAGCGGTGGCAGCACCTCGGACTCGGCGGCGGCATACAGCGTGAAGTGAAAGGCCTGGTTCAAGCGCAGGCAGGCGAGGATGTCGCGATCGGCGATGGCCCGGTGCAGGCGCTGGTTGATCTGCTGCAGTTCCGGGAGCAGTCGCGGGGCGGCCGTGCGGCAGGCCATCTCGGCCGCCATGCCCTCGAGCGACTTGCGCGCGCGCGTGATCTCGACGAAGCGGCGCGGCGTCATCCGGCCCACGGCGACCGAGCCGCTGGGCAGGGTCTCCAGCACGCCGGAGGCGATCAGCTGGCCGAGCGCGCCGCGCACCGGCATCGGGGAGGTACCCAGCTGCTGCGCGAGCTGGCGCAGCGACAGGATCTGCCCGGGCACGAACTGGCCGGCCATCAGCGCGGTGCGCAGCCGCTGCGAGACTTCCGCCTGCAGTTCGCCGCGCGGGCGGGCACGGCTGCCGCGGCTGCGGGCGGGCGGCGTGGCGGTCGCGGGTCGGAGCGTGGGGAAGGCCGCCGGCGCGCGGGCGGCGGGGGAACGGCGTCGGGCGGCATTCATCGCACGAGTCTGCGCAGCTGCCATCGCCGCTGTCAAGGCAGCCCCGAGGCGATGCCCGCGCGTTCTCACGGGCTTGACCGCCCGGCAGCCTGTGATCACACTCGCCGCCTGCCGGCGTGCCGGCCGGGCCCGCGCGCCGCGGCCCGGGCCGGCCGTCGAGCGACTGCGAGGATGTCCGACGATGAGTCCCTCCGATGCCGCTTCCCCGCTGCCCGCCGCGTCATGGGTCGGTCTCGTGATCGCGGTGGTCGGTGGCGACCGGCGCGAGCAGGAGATCGCCCGGCTCGCCGCGACCACCGGCGCGCGCGTGCGCGCCTTCGGCTTTCCGTGGCCCGAGGGCGGCATCGCGGGCGTGGAGCGCGCGGGCACCGCGGCAGAGGCGCTGCGCGGCGCGCGCATCGCGCTCTTCCCGATCCCCGGCATCTCGGCATCGGGCGCCCTGTTCGCCCCCTCGGCGACCGAGCCGATCGTGCCCGACCGCGAGATGCTCGCCGCGATGGCGCCGGACGCGCACATCATCCTCGGCTGGGCCGACCCGAAGCTCAAGTCGCACTGCGAGGCGCTGGGCATCACGCTGCACGAGTACGAGTGGGACCAGGACCTGATGCTGCTGCGCGCGCCGGCGATCGTCGAGGGCTTGCTCAAGGTGACCATCGAGAACACCGCGATCACCATCCACCGCGCTTGCGTGGCGGTGGTGGGCCAGGGGTCGATCGGATTCCTCGTCGCCCGCTACATGGTCGCGCTGGGCGCGCGCACGCACGTGTTCGCGCGCAATCCGGTACAACGCGCCGCGGCCCATGCCGCCGGGGCGGAATCGCACCGGCTCGAGGAGCTGCCCGCGCTCGCACCGCGGATCGACATGCTGTTCTCGACCGTGCCCTCGCGGGTGGTCGGCGCCGAGGTGATCGACCGCCTGCCGGCCCACGCGTTCCTCGCCGACCTGGCCGCGCCGCCGGGCGGCATCGACTTCGAGGCCGCTCGGGCGCGCGGGCTGAAGGCGGTGTGGGCGCGCGGTCTGGGCAGCCGCGCACCGGTGACGGTGGGCGCGAGCCAGTGGTCGGGGGTGAAGCCGCGCATCGAGCGCATCCTGCGCGGCCAGTGAGGCATGGCGCTCGCCCACGGCGGCGGGCGGCGGGCAGCGGACGGGCGCGCGAGCAGGGGCGCGCGGCGCGCGCGCGGGGTATGTTCGGGCCGAAGCGGGCAGGTGCGCGGCACGCAGCGGCGGTCGCGCGCGGGGCCCGGGTCAGCAGGAGGCGATGATGCCGGTGGTGACGGTTCAGATGTGGAGCGGTCGGACGACCGAACAGAAACGGCGGCTGGTGGCCGCGATCACGCAGGCGATGGTGGATCATGCGGGCGCGAAGCCCGACCACCTGCACGTGATCATCCAGGACGTGCCCAAGGACAGCTGGGGCCGCAACGGGCGGCTGGGTTCCGAGAACGAGCCCGATCCGGCATGAGCGCCCCGGCGAGCGCCGGCGCGGCGGCCGAACCGCGCACCCTGGGCTTCGCGCACCTGCTGCTGCAGGTGCGCGACATCGAGGCCTCGAAGCGCTTCTACGTCGACCTGCTGGGCTTCACGGTGCGACCGGCGAAGCCACTGGCCGACGGGCGCCCGTTCGTGCCCTTCCTGCAGGGCATCGCGCTCACCACCGGCGCGCCCGAGGCGCCGCCGCAGATCGACCACATGGCTTTCCGCGTGCAGAACGTGACCGCGCTCGCGGCGCGCCTGCACGAGGCCGGCGTACGGTTCTTCGAGGACCTCCACGACGGCATCTACGGGCGCACGATCTACGTGGCCGACCCGGATGGCACGAAGATCGAACTCTA
>JBIPNU010000219.1:0-5035 GCA_044370615.1 Burkholderiales bacterium | reverse complement strand
GCAACCAGCGGCCCGGCGCCGGCCCGGCCGGGCGCGGGCGCATCCGGGGCAGGCGCGCCGACCGGCTCTTCGTCGGCCTCGCGCTGAGGCCCGGCCATGGCGCGCTTCTTCATCGACCGCCCGGTCTTCGCGATCGTCATTGCGCTGGTGATGCTGATCGCCGGCGCGGTGGCCGGGGTCAACCTGCCGATCGCCCAGTTCCCGCAGATCACCCTGCCCACCATCCGGGTGAGCGCCGCCTACCCGGGCGCCAACGCCGAGGTGGTCGAGCGTGCGGTCGCGCAGGCGGTGGAAAAGCAGGTCAATGGCGTCGAGGGCATGGCCTACATGAACTCGACCTCCGCGGGCAACGGCGCCTACGCGCTCGATGTCACCTTCAACCTGGGGCGCAACGCCGACATCGCCGCGGTGCAGGTGCAGAACCGGGTGTCGCAGGCCAACGCCCAGCTGCCCAGCGAGGTGCTCTCCGCCGGGGTGACCACCCAGAAGAGCACGCCCGACGTGCTGATGTACGTCGCGCTCTATTCGCCCAACGGCACCTACGACGAGCTGTTCCTCAACAACTACCTGTCGATCAACATCGTCGAGTCGATCAAGCGCGTGCGCGGGGTCGGGACGGTCAACGTGTTCGGCTCGGACTTCGGCATGCGGCTGTGGCTGCGTCCCGACCGCATGTCCAGCCTGGGCGTCACGCCCACCGACGTCTACCGGGCGATCCAGGAGCAGAACGTGCAGGCCCCGGCGGGCCAGATCGGCGCGCAGCCCTCGCCCCCGACGCAGCAGTTCCAGTACGGGGTGCAGGTGCGCGGGCAGCTGGAGCAGGCCGAGGAATTCGGCGCGATCATCGTGCGCGCGCGCCCCGACGGCTCGTTCGTGCGCATGCGCGACATCGCGCGCGTGGAGCTGGGTGCGAAGGACTACTTCTTCGCGACGAAGTTCAACGGTCGCCCCGCGGCCGCCTTCTCGGTCAGCCTGACCCCGGATGCGAGCGCGATCGAGACCGCCGCGCTGATCCGCAAGGAGCTCGAGGCGCTGTCGGGGTCGTTTCCGACCGATCTCTCGCACGAGGTCGTGATCGACAACACCGTGTTCGTGAAGGCCTCGCTCGAGGAGGTGGTGCACACCTTCGTCGAGGCGCTGATCCTCGTGCTGGTGGTGGTGTTCATCTTCCTGCAGAGCTGGCGCGCGACGCTGATCCCGATGCTGGCGGTGCCGGTGTCGCTGGTGGCGACCTTCGCGGCCTTCACGCTGCTGGGCTTCACCATCAACACGCTCACGCTGTTCGGCATGGTGCTGGCCATCGGCATCGTGGTCGACGACGCGATCGTGGTGGTGGAGGCGGTGGAGCACCACATGCACGCGAGCGGCCTGTCGCCGCGCGAGGCCACCATCCGCGCGATGGAGGAGGTGTCCGGCCCGGTGATCGCCATCGCGCTGATCCTTGCCGCGGTGTTCGTGCCGGTGGGCTTCCTGGGCGGGATCGCCGGGGTCATGTACCAGCAGTTCGCGATCACCGTGGCGGTGTCCACGCTGCTCTCGGCGGTGGTGGCGCTCACGCTCACCCCCGCGCTGTGCGCGCTGATGCTGCGCCCGAAGGCGGCGCATGGCAGCGGCGGGCCGCTGGCGAAGTTCTTCGACCTGTTCAACCGGTTGTTCAACGCGATCACCGAGCGCTACGGCGCCGGCGTCACGCGCGCGATCCGCTGGAGCTTCGTGTCGTTGTCGCTGCTGGCGATCCTCATCTTCGCCGCCTTCGGCATCATGCAGAAGGTGCCGGGCGGCTTCGTGCCACCCGAGGACCAGGGCTATTTCATCGCCTCGGTGCAGTTGCCGCCGGCCGCCTCGCTCAACCGCACCCAGGCCGCCACCGAGGAGCTGCAGAAGATCATCGAGGCCACGCCCGGCTACGAGCGCTCGCTGGTGGTCAACGGCTACAGCATCCTCACCAGCACCGTGCAGCCGGATGCCGCGCTGGTGGTGGTGGCGCTCAAGCCCTGGGAGGAGCGGCAGACGCCCGAGACCTCGATGCGCTCGGCGATCATCGGCTTCATGACCCGGGCCCGCGAGCTGCGCGACGCCACCGTGCTCGCGTTCAACCCGCCGCCGATTCCCGGCCTCGGGGCCACCGGCGGCTTCTCGTTCAAGCTGCAGGACCGCGCGGGCGGTGATGCGCAGGCACTCGCGCAGGTGGCCCAGGAGTTCGTGGCCGCCGCGCGCCAGCGCCCGGAGATCGGCAGCGTCTACTCCAAGTTCGATCCGCGCACCCCGGCGATCAAGCTCGACATCGACCGCGAGAAGGCGAAGAAGCTCGGCGTGCCGATCAACGACGTGTCGCTCGCGCTGCAGGCCTTCCTGGGCGGACTCAACATCAACGAGTTCTCGCGCTTCGGGCGCAGCTTCAAGGTATCGATGCAGGCCGATGCCTCCTACCGCGCCGATATCCGCTCGCTCGCGCTGCTGTACGTGCGCAGCGATCGCGGGGACATGGTGCCGCTGTCCACGCTGGTCACGCCCTCGTCGATCGCCGCGCCCACCACGCTGCAGCGCTACAACCTGTACCGCACCGCCGACATCGGCGGGGATGCCGCGCCCGGGTACAGCTCGGGCCAGGCGATCGCCGCGATGGAGGAGGTGGCCCGCGAGGTGCTGCCCGCCGGCTACGGCTACGAGTGGTCGGGCATCAGCCTGCAGGAGAAGGCCTCGGCCGGACAGGCGCCGGTGATCTTCGCCTTCGCCATCATCTTCGTGTTCCTGTTCCTCGCCGCGCTCTACGAGAGCTGGGCGGTGCCCTTCGCGGTGCTGTTCGCCGTGCCCCTGGGCATCTTCGGGGCGATGAGCGGGCTGTACCTCACCGGGCTCAGCAACAACATCTACGCGCAGATCGGCATCGTGCTGCTGATCGGCCTCGCCGCGAAGAACGCGATCCTGATCGTGGAGTTCGCGAAGATGAAGCGCGACGAGGGCGAGGACGCCGTGTCCGCGGCGATCGAGGCGGCGAAGCTGCGGTTGCGGCCGATCGTGATGACCTCGTTCGCGTTCATCCTGGGCGTGGTGCCGCTGATCCTCGCCAGCGGCGCCGGCGCGGCCTCGCGGGTGTCGATGGGCGTCACGGTGTTCAGCGGCATGCTGGCGGCAACGCTGCTGGCGATCTTCTTCGTGCCGGTGCTGTTCGTGGCGGTCGATCGGATCGTGAGCCGGTTCACCGGCGGGCGGAAGGGCCCGCCGCCAGGCAAGGCGGGCGTTGCGGCCTCGGGCAAGACCGATCGACCCGGGCCGGGGTCGGCGGGCGTGTCGGGGTCCGGAACAGCGGGCGCTGCGACCGCAGGCACGGGTGGCGTGTCGGGGTCGGGCACGGCGGGCTCGGTGGCCCCCGGCGCTGCGGGCATCGCAGCCTCGGGAGTGGCCGGGGCGACGATGGGAGGCGCGGCGGGTATCGCTGCCGTCGCTGCCGGCGATCCGCATTCGACGGGCGGGCTCGACACACCCGCTATCGTCGGGGAGGGAGCGCGATGAGCCCGCGCTGCCTGCTCGAGTCGCCGGTGAGCCTGGCGACGGCGGCCTCGGAGCGCGTAGTGCCGGCGCGCCGCGCAGTGCGCGCCTCCGTCGCGCTCGCCGCGAGCGTTGCGCTGCTCGCGGGCTGCGCGGTGGTGGGCGACAACTACTCTCGACCCACGCTCGACACGCCCTCGCAGTACCGCGCCTCGCCGGCGGGCGGGCCTTCGCTCGCGGCGACCTCATGGCGTGACGTCTTCACCGATCCGGTCCTGCAGAAGCTGATCGATCGCGCGCTCGCCGGCAACCTCGACCTGCAGAGCGCGGCGGCGCGCGTGCGCGAATCGCAGGCGCAACTGGTGGTGGTTCGCGCCGAGCGTCTCCCGACGCTGGGACTGGGCCTCACCACCACGCCGACCGCGCTGCGGCCGAGCGACACGTTCACCTCCACCTTCCTTGCCGCAGGCCTGCTGTCCTGGGAGGTGGATCTCTGGGGCCGCATCGCGCGCCGGGTGGAGGCGGGCGAGGCCGAGGTCGCGCGCGCGCAGGCTTCGCGGGACGGCGCGCAGGTGTCGCTGGTGGCCGAGGTGGCCAGTCGCTACTTCGAGATCGGCGGGCTGCGCGATGTGCTCGAAGCCACCGAGCGCAACGCCCAGTTGCAGCGCGACGCGCTGCGGCTGATGCGTCGGCGTAACGAGGCCGGCATCGTCTCGGCGGCCGAGGTGCGGCAGGCCGAGGTGCAACTGGCCACCACCGAGGCGCGGGTGCCCGGCCTGCAGCGCGACCTGTCGGCCACCGAGAACGCGCTGGCGCTGCTGCTGGGCGCCGCGCCCATGCCGGCGCCCGGCGAGCGGGTGCGGGTCACGCTGCCGCCGGCTCTGCCGGCGGGGCTGCCGTCGGAACTGGTCGACCGTCGTCCGGACCTGCGCGAGGCCGAGCAGCGGCTGGTGGCGGCCAACGCCCGGGTGGGCGAGGCGCGCGCGCTGCTGCTGCCCTCGCTGTCCATCACCGGCGCGCTCGGTCGCGTGAGTACTTCGCTCGACGGGCTGCTGCGCAGCACCGGCAGCGACGTGGCCTCGCTCGGGCCGAACGTGTCGCAGACGCTCTATGCGGGCGGAGCGCTCCAGGCCAACCGCGCAGCCGCGATCGCGCGCCTGGACCAGGCGCTGCTCGCGTATCGACGCACTGCCCTCAACGCGCTGCGCGAGGTGTCGGACGCGATCACGTCCTACGACCGCATCGGCGAGGAACTGCAACGCCAGGACGAGCGGGTGAAGGCCACGCTGGCCGCGCTGCGGCTGGCCGACCGGCGCTTCGGCGCGGGCGTGACCAGCTACCTGGAAGTGCTCGACGCGCAGCGCCAGCTGCTCTCGGCCGAGACCGACCGCGTGAACGCCACGCGGGCGCGGCAGGTGGCGCTGGTGCAGGTGTATCGCGCGCTTGGCGGCGGCTGGGAGCCCGTAGCGCGCTGAGGCATCCGCGCGTCAGGACGAACGGGCGAAGGCGCTGCAGGCTGCGCTGCGGCGGGCCGGCCGTTGCTTCG
>JBIPNU010000218.1:0-5048 GCA_044370615.1 Burkholderiales bacterium | reverse complement strand
TCCAGATCGAGTCGTACCTGCGCCACCAGGGGGGCAAGTTCGCCGGCTATTTCGACGCCAATACCTACCTGCGCATCACCAAGGCGCTCGACTACTTCGACCCGGCCTACGAGACCGGGGGTGATCACGCCCGCGCGCTTGCGCCGGCGCGCGCCGGCTTCCTGGTGATCTCGTTCACGACCGACTGGCGCTTCGCGCCGGAGCGCTCGCGCGAGATCGTGCCGGCGCTGCTGCGCAACGGCCGCGACGTCACCTACGGCGAGATCGACGCGCCGCACGGTCATGACGCATTCCTGCTCGACGACCCTCGCTATCACGCGCTGGTCGCCGCCTACCTCGACCGGGTGGCCGACGGGCTGCAGCCAGCGGGCGCCAGCGGGACCGCGGAGTCCACGCCGCCGGGATCGCCGGGTGGGGCGGACCCGGCGCAGCACGCGGAGCCGCGGCCATGAAGGGACCTCGCGCCGACCACGCCGTCATCGCGGGGCTGGTCGCGCCCGGCGCCAAGGTGCTCGACCTCGGCTGCGGCGACGGCTCGCTGCTGCGCCATCTGCGCGAGACCAAGGGGGCACGCGGCTACGGCATCGAGATCGAGGATGCGCGCATCCCGGCCTGCGTGCGCAACGGCATCAACGTGCTGCAGATGGACCTGGAGTCCGGCCTGTCGGGCTTCGACCCGGGCTCGTTCGACTACGTGATCCTCTCGCTCACGCTGCAGGCGCTGCGCAACAGCGAGCACCTGCTCTCGGAGATGCTGCGGGTGGGCCGCGAAGGCATCGTGTCGTTTCCCAACTTCGGCTACTGGCGCAACCGGCTGCAGCTCGCCCGCGGACGCATGCCGGTGAACGGCGACTTTCCCTATCACTGGTACGACACGCCGAACATCCACCTCTGCACGATCGCCGACTTCGAGGCGTTCTGCGCGCCGCGCGGCATCGAGGTCCGCGAGCGCATCGTGCTGCACGAAGGGCGACGGGTCGACTGGGCGCCCAACCTGCGCGGCTCGCTGGCCGTCTACCGGTTCACCCGCGGCCGCTGACCGCGGGCCTCAGCCTTCCGCGCCCAGCCCCGACGCGCCCGCCGGACGCGTCGGCACCCGCGCCACCGCGATCACCGCGCCCGCGGGCAGGCCGTGGACCGGGCATCGGGCAGTTCGCGCAACGGCCGGAATCCCAGGGCCGTCGCGCGCGCGGCATCGTCCGCGGACACCTCGAAGATCCCGATCTCGGTGGTGCCCGCCCCGCACACCGCGATCACCGCCTGCCCGCTGTCGCCACAGCCGGCGCTGCGCACCGCGATCCCGGCAGCCTTCAGCACGGCGGCGAGCGACGCGGCAGTCTCGCCGCCGCTTTCGCACTGCCGGCGCCCGAGCGAGCGGAACACCGACACCGACCGTCCGGCCGACGACTGGACGATCGGCACCGAGGCGGTGCCGGATGAGGCCTGCGGGCGGCCGGACCCGGCGGTCATCGCGGGAACGGTAGGCCGCGACTCCTCGACGCCGGACAGGCTTCCGGGCGCGCGACCGCCGGCAACCGCGCATGTCGCCTGCAGGCAGAGGATCGCGGCGATGCAGGCGGCCGCCTTCCCGGTCGTCCGCAGACCCGGACCCGCCGCGTCGCGCCCCGGCGCCCGGGCAGGCTCGGGGGCAGCCTCGAGCCTTCGCGCCGGTGCGCGCGCGCGAAGGGTCCCGCGCCCCGGCGCCGACGCCTGCGCGAGGACGGCCCCGGCGGCCCGCGCCCGCGCGCCCCGATCGGCAGCGGGCGCCAGCCCCGCGGGGACGCGCGCGCGGGTGATGCCGCCCGGGGCGGGCACTCGGCCGGGATCGCGGCCCGGTCGAGGCGGCATCAGGCTTCGTCGATGACCGGGTTTTCGAGGGCGCCGATCCCGGCGATCGTCACCCGCACCCGGTCACCCGGCTTCAGGAAGATGCCGCGTGGACGGCCCACGCCCGAGGGCGTGCCGGTGGCGATCACGTCGCCGGGCAGCAGCGTCATCCGGCGGCTGAGGTACTCGACGAGTTCCGCGATGTCGAAGATGAGCCCGGAGACGAGCGTGTCCTGCATCCGCTCGGCATTGACCCAGGTCTCGAGGCGACAGGCATAGGGGTCGGGAATCTGTGCAGCGGGCACGATCCACGGCCCCATCGGCGCGCCAGTCTCGAAGTTCTTGTGGCCGAACCAGTCGATGTTCCAGCGGGGCCAGTCCGGCCGGCGCGACAGGTCGCGCAGCGAGAGGTCGTTCATGATGGTGTAGCCGGCCACGTGCCGCATCGCGTCGGCGACCGACACGTTGCGCGCGCGCCGCCCGATCACCACCGCGAACTCGCCCTCCCAGTCGAGCTTCTTCGAGATCCGCGGGCGGATCACCGGGTCATCGGGTCCGATCACGCAGTGCGGGCCCGACTTGAGGAACAGGTAGGGCTGGGTGGTCGACTTGTCCACGCCCGCGCCCTCGGCATTCATCTCGCTGGCATGCGCCTGGTAGTTCGCGCCGGTGCAGTAGATCGCGGGCGGATAGAGCAGCGGCGCGAGCAGGCGGAGGTCGGCGAGCGCGCGCGTGGGCGCACCGGTCTCGCCCGCGAGTTGCGCGAGCCGGGGCTGCGCTTCGTCCCACGCGCCGAGCACCGCCAGCGTCGACCCCGCCCAGGCGCAGCCGGGCAGCGCCTCGAGCAGGTCGATGACCTGGTCGTCCTCGCGGGCGATTGCCGCGCGCGCGTCGCCCGCCTCGCCTCGGTAGTTCAGCAGTCGGAAGTTCGCCATGGTCTGTCTCCTCGGGGATGGGCATCCGTCCGGATGCGGCCACGACGCCACGCTCGAGGGTCCCGGGTCCCGGCGCGATCGCCGGCACCGACAGGACGCCGGCGCGGTGCCTCGGCCACCGGCCGGCTAGCTGCGGTAGTCCGGGTAGTGCTGCTCGACCAGCGCGAGGCTGGCGACCCAGTCGCGACTCTTCGAGTCGTAGGCGCCGATGCGCCCGGCCTTCGCCGCCCGCTCTGCGCACACCGCGTGCGTCGGATGACGCAACGCGCCACCCCCGGCGAGCGCGCCGATCTGCGCGCGGCAGGCCAGTTCGAAGAAGTGGTGGTAGATGTAGGCCTCGGCCACGTTCGAGCCGCAGACGAGCGCGCCGTGGTTCTCGAGCAGCATCGTCCAGTGCTGCCCGAGCGCGGCCGCCATGCAGTCGGCGCCCTCGCGGGTGGTGTCGTCCACCTCGTTCGGGTAGTACGCGATGCGCTGGTAGAAGCGCATCGCCTGCTGGGTGATCGGCAGCAGTCCGCAGGCCTGCGCCGACACCGCGAGGTTCGCGGGCGAATGGGTATGCACGGCGGCCATGATGTCCGGCCGCGCCGCGAGCACGGCCGCATGCACGTTGTAGGCGGCAGGACTCGCCTTCCAGGGCGAGGCGGCGACCTGGCGGCCGGACAGGTCGTACTTCACCAGGTTGGAGGCGGTCACCTGCTCCATCAGCAGGGTGTCGGCCTTGACCAGGAAGTGCTCGGGGTTGTCCGGGCAGCGCGCCGAGATGTGGTTGTACGTCAGGTCCACGAACACGAAGTGGGCGACCAGGCGGTGGGCGGCTGCCAGTTCGCAGCGCAGCGCCCATTCGGCAGGGCTCACCGATTCGCGGAGGCTGGGCCCCGGGGAGGAGGAGGTCTGTGCGGACATCGGATTCCGGTGGCGCGCGGCGCGACGCGCGTGGGTGGGACAGGGTCGCGGGCGAGGCGACGGGAAGGCGCGCCCGCCGCGGGTCGCCTGCGCGATCCGGGGGCCTGCGGCACAATGGCCGAAAGTATCGACACTCGCGCGACGCGTCAAACAGCGCGCGGTGCACGGAGGAGATCCCCATGCCTGCTGCGATGCCCCGGAGGGCGCACCCCACTCCACGAAGGTCGGCGAGGCGATGGCGATGGCTGCCCGCGCTGGTTGTGCCCGGCTTCGTCTCGCTGCCGCACGGGACCGCCTCCGCGCAAGGCTCTGCCTGGCCGACGCGCCCGATCCGCATGATCGTGCCCAATGCGCCGTCGGGACTCGCCGACATCACCGCCCGCCTGGTCTCCGCGCGGCTGGCCGATGCGCTGGGCCAGCCGGTGCTGGTGGACAACCGCCCCGGGGCTGGCGGCACGCTCGGCACCGCCGCTGCGGTCAAGTCGGCTCCGGACGGCCACACGCTGCTCTCGGTGTTCGACAGCCATGCCACCAATCCGCACCTGTTCCGCCAGTTGCCCTACGACACGCTCGCCGACCTCTCGCCGGTGTCGTTGCTCGTCCGCGGCCCGCTGGTGCTGGTCGTCAACCCCGGCGTGCCGGCTCGCAGCGCGAAGGATTTCATCGCGATCGCGCGCGCGCGCCCGGGCGTGATCAACACCGCGGTGGTCGGACCGGGCTCGCCGGCCCGGCTGCTGGCCGAGATGCTGACCCTCACCACCGGGGTGCGGATCACGCAGATCCCGTACAAGGGCGCGGCCGGCGCGCTGTCGGACCTGATCGGCGGACAGGTCGACGCGATGTTCGCCACGGTACCCAGCATCGCCGGCCACCTGAAGTCGGGGCGATTGCGAGCGCTGGCGGTCACGTCCGAAAGACCCAGCCCCGCCCTGCCGGGCGTGCCGCCGATGAACGCCACCGTCCCGGGATTCGAGGCGGAGGCCTGGGTCGCGCTGCTCGCGCCGGCGAAGACGCCCGCCGAGATCGTCACCCGCCTGCACGCCGAGGTGGTGCGCATGATGGCGCTGCCCGAGATGCGCGAGCGACTCGCCGAGCAGGGGCTGGAGCCCGTCGGAAGCACCCCGGCCGAGGCGGATCGCTGGATCCGCACGCAGCATGACCGCTGGGGCAAGGTGATCCGCGCGCAGAAGATCGTGATCGAACAGCAGTAGCCGCGTCCGCCGTCATCCTCGTCTCGCCCGCTTCCGATCCCCGCACACAGGAGCCGCCCGATGTCCACCACTGCCGCCGCCACCCTCGACGCCTTCGGCGATCCGCTCGCCTTCAAGGTCCGGGCCGCCACCGCGTCCGCGCCGGCGCCCGTGCGCGACAACCTCGCCG
>JBIPNU010000217.1:0-5056 GCA_044370615.1 Burkholderiales bacterium | reverse complement strand
TCGGCCGGCGTCGGAGGCGGCGAGACGGATCCCACGCCGGAGCGCACTGGGGTGGCTGCGGTGGCGGCCTCGGGGGAGTCGTTCATCGCTCGATGTCCGGCAGCGATTCTAGCGCGGCGACCAGCCCATCCGTACCGGGATCGTGTCGGTGGACACACCGCCATCCGTCGGCTCGCAACGCGGCGGCGATCCGCCGATGCTGGGTGAGCAGCGGCTGACCCCGTACCCAGTCGCCGACCGGCAGCCGATCCACGAATCCGCCGAGTCTGCGGCCGCTGCCGGCGTCGGCCACGCAGATCGCGACCCCGCGCCGGTGCGCGGCGCGCCAAGCCAGCCAGGCCCCCGCGTGCGGCGGCGGCGCCAACGGGTCGACGCGGTACACCCCCCACACCCGCACGTTGGCGCCGCGGGCACGCAGTGCTTGCACTCCGCGAGGCTCCACGCCGACCCGGCTGATCACCGCAACCCGCCGGCCCTCAACGGCGGCGAACTCAGGCAGCGCGAGCAGCGCGTCCGCATCCTGGTCCTCGCCCCCGGGCGCCAGCACGCGGGCGTCGCGCAACGCGGACCAATGCGGGCGCCAAGGCAGCAGCGCCTGCACGCTGCCGCGCCCGACCAGCCCGATCGACGGCCCGGCAGGCCAGTGGAGATCGGCGGCCCGCAGCGAGGCGAGCGTCACCTCGATGGCCCCTGGGCTCGGGAAGACCACCCAGTCGCTCGCGGCCAAGCCGCCCGCCAACGCCACCCAGTCGATCCCATCGGCCGCAGCGATCAGGCTCATCGGCCAGCACTCGGTCGCAACACCGCGGGCGTTCAGTCGGGCGACCAGCGGCGCCGTGCGCAGCGCGGGCTGAGTCAGTACGACGGTGTCCGGCGCCACGATGCCTGCGCCGCCCGGCGGAGGGGTCAGCGCAGCGCAGCGGCCGCCCGCGCGCCGAGCGCCTCCGCATCGCGCAGGTCGGGATCGTTCGGCAGGGGAGCCTCCCCCTCGGGCAAGGCAAGCGGCCGATCCCCGACGATGGAGGTCCGTCGCACTGCGGTGTCGGTTGCAAGCAACGCGGTGATCGCCAAGCGCCGATCCGGATCGATCGACGCGTAGGCGGCCAGCGGAACCCGGCAGCTGCCGCCCAGCTCGCGTGACACCGAGCGCTCGGCGGCGACCTCCAGCCAGGTGCGGCGGTGCGCCAGCGGCGCCAGCCACGCGCGCAGCTCCGCACGCCCGGCCACGATCTCGATGCCGAGCGCACCCTGCCCGGGCGCCGGCAGGCTCGTGGCCGGCGGCAGCACCTCGCGGATCCGGTGACCCAGGCCCAGCCGCTTGAGCCCGGCGGCGGCGAGCACGATCGCGTCGTACTCCCCGCGATCGAGCTTGGCCAACCGTGTGTCCAGGTTGCCGCGCAGCGGCTCGATCCGCAGGTCCGGACGACGCTCGCCCAGCTGCGCCGCGCGGCGCAGGCTGGAGGTCCCGACGCGCGCACCGCGGGGCAGCACGTCGACGCCGGCGTGCGCCTGCGAGACGAATGCGTCGCGCGGGTCCTCGCGCCGCATCACCGCCGCCAGCTCGAAGCCCTCTGGCAGGTGCATCGGCACGTCCTTCAGCGAGTGCACCGCGATGTCCGCCCGCCCGTCGGCCAGCGCAACCTCGAGTTCCTTCGTGAACAGGCCCTTGCCGCCGATCTCGTTGAGCGACCGGTCGAGGATCTGGTCGCCGGTCGTCGTCATCCCGAGCAGCTCGACCGAGCACGACGGATAGAGCGCCCTCAGGCGGTCGCGAACATGATTCGCCTGCCAGAGCGCGAGCCGGCTTTCCCGCGTGGCGATCACCAGCCGCTCGGGCGGCGACGCGGCCTGCGCCGCGCGATGCGTCCCGGGGTTCAGCTGACGAGGCCCTTGACGATCGACCACTGCCGGCGACTGACCGGAAGCTTCTCGGTCACCTCGCGCAGCACCACCTGCCAGTACGGATCGCCGGCCTCACCCTCGCCGGTGGGCGTCACGCGCTCGAAGCCTGCGATCGACGGGCGAGCGACCAGCGCATTGCGGTGGATCCTCACGAACCGATCCTTGAACTCGTCCTCGAGCGACGTGAGCGACTCCTCGATCAAGTACTCGCGCTCGCGGGTGCGAACCGTGATGTACTTGAGCTCGGCCTTCAGATACAACACCTGTTCGAGCGGCACCAGAATGACGCGGCCGCGCTCGTGCACCGACAGGTGACGGCGCCGGGTGTTGGTCGCCTTGACCAGCTGGTCGATCGCTTCGAGATGCTCGGCAGGCAGCAGCGTCTGCGCACGCTTCAACGCCCCCAGCAGCCGCTGCGCCCGTACGGGCTTGAGCAGGTAGTCGAGCGCGTTCACCTCGAAGGCCTCGACCGCGAACTCGTCGAAGGCGGTGACGAAGATCACCAGCGGCATCGGCTTGGGCGCGTCGTGATCGGCCTCTGCCGCCCGGGCGGAGATGTGGCGTGCGAGCTCGATCCCCGTCATCCCGGGCATCTGCACGTCCATGAGCACGATCTGCGGGCGCTGAGACTCGATCTGTGCGAGCGCTTCGGGCGCGTTGCCGGCCTCCCCGACGATCCGGTGCAGGAACTCCGGGGCGAGATCCGCGAGCACCTCGCGCAGCCGAGCCCGAGCCGGCGCCTCGTCATCAACGATCAGGATCGAAGTAGCGTCGGACATCTCGGCGTCTTCTTTCTTTTCGGTAGGGAAATTCGAGCTGGAGCCTGAACCGACCGTTCTCGACGCCGGTCTTGAGTTCGGCCTCCATATCGTACAGCAGCATCAGGCGCTCCCGCACGTTGGACAGTGCCATCTGGTTACCCCCGCGGATGGGGGGCAGCGGCGCGAGCGGGTTGGAGATCTCCACACGGACCCGCTCGCCCGGCTGGGTGATCGCGATCTCGATCGTCCCGCTCTCGGCGCTCGGCTCGATCCCGTGATGGACCGCGTTCTCGATCAGCGGCTGCAGCAGCAGCGAGGGGAGCAGCGCGTCGCCCGGCATCCCGTCGAGCGACCACTGCACGCGCAACCGGTCGCCGAGCCGGATCTGCTCGATCGCCAAGTACTCCTTGCAGGTCACCACCTCGTCGTCCAGCGGCACCAGTTCGCGCGCATCGCGCATGAACACGCGGAACAGATCGGCCAGATTCTCCAGCGTGGCCTCGGCGCGGCGCGGGTCGCTGCGCATCAGCCCGAGCACCGCGTTCAGGCTGTTGAACAGGAAGTGCGGGCGGATCCGCGCCTGCAGCGCCTGCAGGCGGGCCTCGGAGAACGACGGGGAGAACGCGCGATCGCGGAGACGGAAATACACCGCGAACAGTCCGGCGGTCATCGCGGCGAGGATGCCGCGCCCCAGCACCCACCACACGGTGGCACCGCCCGCATCCGGCTGGGCAAAGCTCGGCACGATCAGCACGGTCGCCACCGCGAGCGCCGCGGGTACCCCGAGTGCGACGGCCCACTGCAGCCACTGCGCGGCGCCGTTGACCCCCTTGCGCAGCGCGCACAGCAGCCCGAGCGACCCGAGCGCGACCGGTTCGAGCACGACCGCGATGTCCAGAAACCGCAACCCAGCCTCGAGCGGCCCCGAGCTGAGCGCGATCGCCCCCACGACTGCGAGCACGTTGAGCGGCACCAACGTGCGCAGCAGGATGCCCAGGTTGCAGGTGTCCGGGATGACCGGTGCCTGGCCGCCTTCGGATTGCCTGCGCGCCTTTTGAGCCGGCCCGCCGGACCCGGGGTCCGACTTATAATTCGCGGCTTTTCCGTCGCTGGGCGCCATGGGCGTTGGATTATGACAGATCAGTTCGGCAGGAAGGCGCAGGCATGGTCGGCCCGGTTCTCCGAGCCGGTGGCCGAACTGGTCAAGCGCTACACCGCGTCGGTGGACTTCGATCGCCGGCTGGCGCTGCAGGACATCGCCGGCTCCCTCGCGCATGCGGAGATGCTGCACGCGGTCGGCGTGCTGTCGGAGCCGGACCTCGAGGCCATCCGCTCCGGCATGGCGGCCATCCGTGGCGAGATCGAGGGCGGCACCTTCGAGTGGTCGATCGAGTTCGAGGACGTTCACCTGAACGTCGAACGGCGGTTGGTCGAACTCGTGGGCGACGCGGGAAAGCGGCTGCACACCGCGCGCTCGCGCAATGACCAGGTGGCTACCGACGTCAGGCTGTGGCTGCGCGAGACGATCGACGAGAGCCGCGTTCTGCTGACGGCGCTGCAGTCGGCGCTCGTGGATCTGGCCGAGCGCCATGCGGACACGATCATGCCGGGGTTCACGCACCTGCAGGTCGCGCAACCGGTCACGTTCGGACATCACCTGATGGCGTACGTCGAGATGTTCGCGCGCGACGACGAGCGCATGGGCGACTGCCGGCGCCGGGTGAACCGGCTTCCGCTGGGCGCCGCGGCGCTCGCCGGCACCTCGTACCCGATCGACCGCGAACGCGTCGCGCGCACGCTCGGTTTCGACGGGGTGTGCGCGAACTCGCTCGACGCGGTCTCGGACCGCGACTTCGCGATCGAGTTCTGTGCCGCCGCCGCCCTGGCGATGACGCACGTCTCGCGCCTATCGGAGGAACTGGTGCTCTGGAGCAGCCCTCGCGTGGGCTTCGTCGATCTGGCGGACCGCTTCTGCACCGGCAGTTCGATCATGCCGCAGAAGAAGAACCCCGACGTGCCCGAGCTCGCCCGCGGCAAGACCGGGCGCGTGACCGGCCACCTGGTCGCGCTGCTCATGCTGATGAAGGCTCAGCCGCTGGCGTACAACAAGGACAATCAGGAGGACAAGGAGCCGTTGTTCGATACCGCGGACACGCTGCGCGACACGTTGCGGATCTTCGTCGATCTGGTCGGCGGAATCCAAGTCGACGCGCGCCGGATGCGCGAGGCCGCCGCCGAGGGCTTCGCCACCGCGACCGATCTGGCCGACTACCTGGTTCGCAAGGGGCTGCCGTTTCGCGACGCGCACGAGGCGGTCGCGCACGCGGTGCGCGCGGCGGCCGCCGGCGGCAACGATCTCGCCGAGTTCTCGCTCGAGCAGTTGCGGGCGTTCA
>JBIPNU010000216.1:0-5065 GCA_044370615.1 Burkholderiales bacterium | reverse complement strand
CGCGCCGCCGCGAGGTGCCTCAGAGGGTGGGGCTCTTCACCTCGCCGCCAAGGGCGACGAGCCCCCACGGCGTGAGCTGCGCGTCGAGTCCGAACAGGAAGTGCCCGGCCGAGGCGTGCGCGTCGCGGAACATGCGCTGAAGCGGGGAGTTGTCGTAGATGCCGTTGGCCCCGGCCATCTCGTGCAGGCTGTCGACCGCCTCGTTGGCGATCTTCATCGCGACGGCCGTGTTGCGCTTGTAGCGAAGCTTGGTCTCGGTATCCATCGACTCGCCGCGGCAGGTCATCTCCCAGCCGCGCGTGGTGTCCGCTCGCAGCCAGGTGTCGGCGGCGTCGATGCGTGCGCCGGCCATGCCGATACGCAGCTGCACCGTGGCGAAGTCGCGCATCCGGGCGCCGGTGTAACTGGTGCTGCGGGCCTTGACCGAGTCCACGCTCGCCTCCAGCATCGCGCGGGCGTTGCCGATCATCGAGCCGGCGATCGCGTGGCCGCCCAGTGCCGCGGCCGGAACGCGATAGAGGGGGCCCGGATGCTCGCGCAGCCCCGGAAACTCGTGGCCGGGACGTGCGACGTGCATCGAGAGCACCCGATGCCCGGGTACGAACACCTCGGAGCAGGCGACCGTACGGCTGCCGGTGCCGCGCATGCCGAGGGTCTGCCAGTCGTCGATGATCTCGTAGTCCCCGCGCGGCACCAGGCAGGAACACCAGTCGATGGCCTTGCCCTCGTCGTCCTTCACCACGCAGGCGAGCATGTTCCACTGGGATACATCGACGCCGGAGGAAAACCCCCAGCGACCGGTCAGCAGCAGCCCGCCGTCGACCCGTCGCCCGGTCCCCTGGACGTAGGCGATGCCCGAGGCGATCAGCGCGTCCGGATCGGCTCCCCAGATTTCCTCCTGCGCCCGTACCGGCCACTGGGCGAGCTGGCGGTGGTGGGAGCTCAGGTTCGCGAAGGTCCAGGCGGTCGATGCGCAGCCGCGACCGAGGCGCTCGGGGATTTCGTAGAAGGCGGGCCAGGCGAGTTCCATGCCGCCCCAGACGCGTGGCTGCTGGAAGCGCAGAAGCCCGCTCGCGTGAAGTGCCTCGAGCACCACGTCGGGCATGTGGGTGGTGCGCTCGGTGAGGTCGGCGTGCTCGCGCAGCAGCGGGATCAGTGCCTCGGCGCGGGCGATGGCTTCCTCGAAACCCACGTCGCAGAAGCTCTTCGGCGGAGGCGGTGCAGCGCGGCGATCGAGCGATGTTCCGGGGGCGGGGGCATTCATGGCGGGCTGACCTCGGGCAGGGCGCGCTCCCCGTCACCAGGACGCGCAGGCAGGTTTGGACGGTAGGGCGGGTCGGTAGAATTGTCAATACAAATAGACTCGGCCAGCAGGCCTGGCGCCGACGCACCGGTCCGCGGTCCCGTGAGGGTCGATGTCGCGGGCGGGGGCTGCGCGCGCCCGCGGACCCACGTTTCGCGCTCAGCCTGCGGGATCGATCCTGAAGCGCGCGACGGCAGCCTCGTCGACGCACAAGCCGAGGCCGGGCGCAGCGGGCAGATCGAGCGAACCCTTGTCGGGGCGCAGAGGCGCTCGCACGATGTCCTCGGCCAGGTAGTGGCTGCTCGGGGTGATGCCCCAGTCGAGGTTGGGGACGCAGTAGCCCAGGTGAACGAGAGCGGCGGTCCCCACGCTCGACTCGCCTGCCTTGCAGGCAAGGTTGATGTGCAGGCCCAGCGCATCGGCGACGGTCGCCGCGCGCATGAGCCCGGTGAGCCCTCCGAGCTTGATGGTCTTGAGGTTGACGCCCGCGATCGCGCCCGCCGCGTGCCAGTCCATGACATGGCGCAGCGAGTGGGCGGACTCGTCGGCGCACAGCGGGACGCTGCGCTCCCCGGCCACCGCCAGCGCGCCGTCGAGGTCGTCGTCGGCGAGCGGCTGCTCCAGGAAGAGCAGGCCGCTCGCGCCCGCCGCCCGGGCGTAGGCGATCGCATCCTCGCGGCCCATGCCGGTATTGCCATCCGCGCACAGTCCGCACCTAGCCCCCAGGTACTCGCGCATGCGGGAGAGGACGGCGATTTCCTCGGCGACCGGCTTGACCCCGACCTTGAGCTTGAACAGGGTGATGCCTTCCCGCGCACGGGAGGCCGCCTCGGCGAGATCCTCCTCGAGCGTGGGATTGGCCAACAGGTGCATCACCGCGACGTTCCCTCGCAACGCCCCGCCGAGCAGCGTCGCCACCGGTACGCCGAGGTGCTGCCCGACGAGGTCGTGCACGGCCGCGTCGCAGGCGGCGCGGGCGCCGGTGTCGGCGGGGGCTGCCTCGGCCATCCGCCGATCGAGCGCGAGGCGTCGAAGCGCATCCGACCCCACGAGCACCGGCCCGAGGCGATCGCGAACGGCCGCCATCATGCCGCCGAGCGTCTCCCCGGTCATCGTGGGCGCGGCCGACGCCTCGCCCCAGCCGGTGCGCCCATCCTGCGCGATGATCCGCACCAGCAGGGACTCGGATCGTTCGATGCGCTGGCCGCCGCCCATGAGCACCGGGCGGGCGAGTGGCAGCGAGATCGCCATTGCTTCGACGCGCGCGATCCTCAGCGCAGGGCGAAGCGATCGCTCCGCGCTGCTGTCCATGCCGGGCGCCACTTGCCGCTACTCCGGCTGGATGCCGGCGCGCTTGACCACCTCGGCCCATCGCTCGCGTTCGCGGGTGATCTGCGCGCCGAAGGCCTCGGGCGTGCTGCCGACGATCGAGGCGCCGAGGTCGGTGATGCGCCTGGCGACCTCCGGCACGGCCAGCGCGGCGACGATGCTGCCGTGCAGGCGGGTGACGATGTCGCGCGGCGTGCGCGCGGGTGCCATCACCCCGTACCAGGATCCGGCCTCGAAACCCGGCAGCCCGAGTTCGGTCAGCGTCGGCACGTCGGGCAGGTTGGGCAGGCGCCGGGCGCCCGCCACGCCCAGCGGGCGGATGCGCTTCGCCTGGATGTTCGGAATGGAGGCGAGGCCGCTGTCGAAGCTCATCGTGATGTTGCCGGCCACCAGGTCGGCCATTCCGGGCGCGCTGCCCTTGTAGGGCACGTGGATGAGCCGTGTGCTGGTCATCGCCTGGAACAGTTCGCCCGCGAGGTGGGAGGACGAGCCCTTGCCGAACGACGCATAGGTGAGCTTGCCCGGCTGGGCGCGCGCGAGCGCGACAGGATGAACGGGGCGTCCGCGACGTTGCTGATCGGTTCGAAGTCGGCGATCGAATAGGGAAGCTTCGCGTAGATCAGGGGGTTGGTGACGAAGGTTCCGGTGGCGGCCATCAGCAGCGTGTAGCCATCGGGAGCCGACTTCGCGGCGATCTCGGTGGCGATGATGTTCGCCGCGCCGGGTCGGTTGTCGATCACCACGCTCTGGCCGATCGTCCGACTGACCTCCTGCATCAGGATGCGCGAGACCACGTCCGCGCCGCCGCCCGGCGAGGAAGGATTGACGACGCGGATCGCGCGCTGTGGCCACGCGCCTGCCTGGGCAATCCCTTCGGCAGGCAGGAGGGCGACGGTACACAGTGCTAGGCCGACGGTGGCGCCGAGCGCAAGGCGAAAGGGCCTCGGTCGGGCACGCGGCGGGCGCGGGTGGGCTGGGGTGGACGCGGCAGAGGGGGCGAGGGTCTCGGTCATGGTCCATCCTCCAGCGCCGGTGTTGTTGTGCGGGTCCGGGCGGCGTATCGTCGGGCCTCGTCAGGCGGCCGCCGGCGCGACCGCTTCGCGAGCGTGGCGAGCCAGGGGTCAATTGTCAAGATGATTGCCATGCGAAGCCGATACTGTGATCACACGGCGCGGCCGTCGCGTCGGTGCCGTGGGCCGCGCTGAAGCCCGGCGCGTGCCGCGCCACCGCGAGATCGCCGATGCGCTGCGCGAACGCATCGCCTCCGGCGCCTACGCGCTGGGCGCGCGGCTGCCGACCGAAGCGCAGCTCGCCCATGCGTTCGCGGCCAGCCGCCCGACGCTGCGCCAGGCCCTCGCCGCATTGAGCGGGGAGGGCCTGATCGTCCGCCGGCCGCGAACCGGCTCGGTGGTGATCGCCACCCGTCCCCCGGTGCTGCTCGCCCACGCCGTCAGTTCGGTGGGTGAACTGCTCGACTATCCCGGGGAGACCCGGCGCACGGTGCTGGCGACCGGGTTCGTCACGGCCGATGCCGCGCTCGCGCGCGAGCTGCATTGTCCGCCGGGCAAGGACTGGTTCCGCATCACCACCCTGCGATCACTGCTGCCCTCGGGGCTGCCGCTGTGCTGGACCGAAACCTACGTACTGCCGCAGTACGCGGGCGTCACCCGGCATCGCCACCACCTCACGGTGCCGGTGTGCGAGCAGATCGTCGAGCTGTACGGCGAATCGATCGAGCGCGCCGACGTGGAGATCTACGCGGCGGCCCTGCCGGCGCGCATGGCGCGCCGACTGCGGGCCGGTGCCGATTCGCCTGCGATGGTGGTCATGCGCACCTATCTCGGCAAGGCGGGCGAGGCCTTCCAGACCTCGGTCAGCACCCACCCGGAGTCGCGCTATCGCTACCGGTTCGAACTGAGGCGCCCCGCCAGTGCCGAGCGCGGGGACGGACGACGCCCGGCGCGGCGCGGCTGAGCGCTCGGGCGGCGGAGCGCACCCAGCCGGCCGGGCGCCGCCGGACGCCGGCCCCGGAGGACGCCGCATCCGCCGCGGGGGTCAGTCCATCGGCGGGCGCGCGGATTCGGCCACCACCGGGTTGCTCAGCACCCCGATGCCCGTGATCTCGATGTCCACGGTGTCGCCGGGCCTCATGTTCCGTGGCAGTCCGTCGGTGCCCATCCAGATGACATCGCCGGGTTGCAGCGTCATGTAGCGGCTGATCTCGCTGATGTAGGTCTCGACGTCGAAGATCATGTTGGCGGTGGCGAAGCGGTCCACCTCCTGTCCGTTCAGGCGGATGATCGTCTCCATCGCGCGATAGTCGAGGCCGGTGGTGATCCACGGCCCCATCGGCTTGAACGTGTCCGCGTTCTTCGAGCGCCACATCGTGCGGTCACCCCGCTGCCAGGTCCGCTCGCTCACGTCGTTGCCGAT
>JBIPNU010000215.1:0-5098 GCA_044370615.1 Burkholderiales bacterium | reverse complement strand
GAGCGCCCCCGCGAGCAGGTCGCGGCGCTCCCGGCGGCGGACCGCCATCAGTCGACCAGGCGGCTGAGCCGGCCCGCGTCCAGCGGCGCGGCGTCCTCCCCGACCGCCACGCCCGCGCGCTGCAGGGCCGCGCTCAGCCGCTCGATGCGTCGGTCCTGCTCGGCGACATGATCGATCAGCTGATGCAGGGCCACCGACAGCGGGTCGTCCGCGCCCTGCGTGATCGCATACGCCGAGAAGCCCATCCGGTGGGCATGGGCCTCGCGCTCCGCGTCGACGTCGCTGCCGATGATCCGCGCCGGGATGCCGACCGCGGTGGCCCCGGGCGGTACGGTCTTCACCACCACCGAGTTCGAGCCGATACGGGCGCCGGCCCCCACGGTGAAGCCGCCCAGCACCTGTGCTCCGGCGCCTACGACGACGCCGGCCTCGAGCGTGGGATGGCGCTTGGCGCCGCGATGCAAAGACGTGCCGCCGAGCGTCACCCCCTGGTAGATGGTGCAGTCATCGCCGATCTCGGCGGTCTCGCCGATCACGACCCCCATCCCGTGATCGATGAACACCCGGCGACCGATGCGGGCGCCGGGGTGGATCTCGATCCCGGTGAGGAACCGGCCCAGGTGCGACACCAGGCGTGCGAGGACCGGCAGGCCGAATCGCCACAGCCGATGCGCGAGCCGGTGGATCAGCAGGGCGTGCACGCCCGGGTAGCACAGCATCACCTCGATCCGCGAGCGCGCAGCGGGGTCGCGTTCGCGGACGGCGGCGATGTCTTCGTTCAGGCGCGTCAGCATGGGATCCGGCCGGTCGGACCGCGATTGTAGCCCCGATGCGACTCGGCCCCGGGATCGCCGCGGTGCCCGCGCCGGTCGATCATCGGAGAGTGGATGCCCACCGAGCCGAGCGGACGCTCGGCCTCACCGTGGGTACGGTCCGATTCGGCCGGCCGGAAGCGTGGCGCGGGTCAACGCGGACCGCGTCGTTCGATCTGGGTGCACACCCCTCGCAGCAGGTCCACCTCCTCGGCGCGCAGACGCGCGCGCATCATCAGCCGCCGAAGCCTCGGCACCAGCTTGCGCGGATGCTCCGGGTCCAGAAAGCCGACGAGCACGAGCACGCGTTCCAGGTGACCGATCAGACCCTGGATCGCCGCCTGATCGGCGAGCGGTTCGTCGTGGCCGTCCGGCGCCTGTGCCAGCGACGCCGCGGCGCCGGCACGCGCCAACGCCTCCCGGCGCACGCAGTAGGCGACCACCTGCACCGCCTGAGCCAGGTTCAGCGAAGCGTACCCCGGGCTCGCCGGGATACCGATCAGGCGTCCGCAGGCCTGCACCTGCGCGATCGACAGGCCCGTGCGTTCGGCACCGAAGACGAACGCCACCCGATGCGCCGGCGAGGCCTGAAGCACGTCCAGCGCGTCGGCCGCGGCGATCTCGGGCGGCCACGGAGGCGGGCCGAATTCGCGCGGCTCGGCGCTCACCGCGATCGCGAGCGCGCTGTCGCCAATCGCCTCGCCGAGCGTCGCGAAGAGGGTTGCCCGAGCGAGCACTCCGGTCGCGCCGCTCGCGAACGCGTGCGTCTCGGGATGCCGCAGCACGTCGGAGTGGCGCGGCCCGACCAGCCTCAGGTCGGACAACCCCATCGTGCACATCGCGCGCGCCGCCGCCCCGACGTTGCCCGGGTGACTGGAATGGACCAGCACGAAGGCGACGCGAGCGAGCGACGGCGGATCGGCCGCGTGCAGCGACCGCGGAACGGTTCGATCGACCACGGCGTCGATGATGACACGGGCATGCACGGACACGCAGGCCAGCGCCCGCAGTGGCATAGAATCGTGGGCTGTCCGTTCGCCGAGCGCTCCATGCATCCCATGCTCAACGTCGCGGTGCGCGCCGCGCGGGCCGCCGGTCGCATCATCACCCGTGCGAGCGTCGACCTGCCCGCCGTCAGGGTGGCCCGCAAGCAGCGCAACGACTTCGTCACCGAGGTCGACCGCGCGGCCGAGGACGCGATCATCTCGACGCTGCGCCAGGCGTATCCCGACCACGCGTTCCTCGCCGAGGAGTCGGGCCACACGCCTGGCCGGACGCCCGCGCCGCCCGCGGCGGCCGAGCACGTGTGGGTGATCGACCCGTTGGACGGCACGACCAACTTCATCCACGGACTGCCCCAGTACTGCGTGTCGATCGCGCTGCTGCAGAAGGGCCAGGTCACCCAGGCGGTGGTCTACGACCCGAACCGCGACGAGCTGTACACCGCGAGCAAGGGCCGGGGCGCGTTCCTCAACGACCGGCGCATCCGGGTCTCGGCGCACACGAAGGTGGACGAGGCGCTGGTCGGCACCGGATTCCCGTTCCGGCGGCTGGACGACCTGGACCGGTACCTCGAGCTGTTCCGCCGCGTGTCGACCAAGGCCGCGGGGGTCCGACGTCCGGGCGCTGCGGCGCTGGACCTCGCCTACGTCGCCGCCGGGCGCTATGACGCGTTCTTCGAGATCGGGCTCATGCCCTGGGACGTGGCCGCGGGCAGCCTGCTGATCACCGAGGCCGGCGGGCTGGTGGGTAACCTGCGCGGCGACGCCGACTACCTGTTCTCGGAGCAGGTGCTCGCCGGTACCCCGAAGGTGTTCAGCCAGCTGGTCGCGCTGTTCGCGACGCCCGCGGCGTCCGACTGACGCCGCCTCGGGCGCAGCCGGCCTGAGACCCGTGGGACAATTCGCGTCGTGACCCGCCGCTGGAGCCACCGCATGAACCCGAATCGCCGCCGGATCGTCCACTTCAGCGCCGCCTCGGCCGGTCTGACGCTGATCGCCTCGGCGGTCCGTGCCGGGGAGGTCGACAAGTCGCCGATCAACGCCGGCCCGTACGTGCCGTCGCCCGACGGGGTGGTGGCCGAGATGCTCGAGATGGCCCAGGTCGGGCCGACCGACTTCGTGATCGACATGGGCTCGGGCGACGGGCGGATCGTGCTGACCGCCGCGAAGTTGCGCGGTGCGCGCGGCCTGGGCATCGAGATCCAGCCCGATCTGGTCGCCCTGTCGCAGGAAGCGGCCCGACGCCAGGGCATCGCCGACAAGGTGAGCTTCGTGCGCCAGGACCTGTTCCGCACCGACGTGTCCAAGGCCACGGTGGTCACGCTGTACCTGCTGCCGGACACCGTCAACCTGCTGGCACCGAAGCTGCAGGGGGAGCTGCGGCCCGGAACCCGGGTGCTGTCGCACGACTACCCGCTCGCCGGCTGGCTGCCCGAGTCGCACCGCGAGTTCGAGCAGCCAGAGAAGAAGAGCGCCACCGGCATCCCGAAGGCCGTGGTCTACCTGTACCGCGTGCCGGCGCAGGTCGGGGGCCGCTGGCGCGTGGTCGCGCCGGCGGAACTCGCGCGCCAGCCGACCAGCCTGGCGCTGCGCCAGCAGTGGCAGAAGCTCGACGGCATGGCGACCCTGGGCGGCCGGGAGATCGCCCTGCAGGACGTGGTGCTGAGCGGCGAGGCCGTGTCGCTGTCGTTCCCGGTGGCGCGCGGTCGCATCGCCAGGGGCGATGCGCGCGCAATCACCGGCACCCTGGAAGGCACGGTGACTCTGGACGGGCAGGCCCGTCCCTGGCGCGCCACCCGCGAGGGCTGACCTGCGCGAGCGGGCACTGCGCGGGCGGGCCGCGCGCTCGCCTGCCCTCAGTCCGCGTACAGGTTCGCGGCCTGCACCACCTTCGCCCAGCGATCGACCTCGTTGCGAAAGAAGCGCGTCGCCTCTTCCGGCCCGTTGCCGACGCCGTCGGTCCCCTGCTGACGAAGCGATTCCTGGATACCCGGCAGCCGCGAGATGCGACCGACCTCACCGGCGAGCCGCTCGATGACCGGGCGCGGCGTCCCGGCCGGCGCGAACAGCCCGTACCACGCGGTGATCTCGTAGCCCGGCACGCCCGCCTCGGCCACCGTGGGCAGATCGGGCATCGCCGGCGAACGCCGCGCGCCGGTCGTGGCGAGCGGACGCAGGCGCCCCGCCCGCACGAACTCGCGCAGCAACGCGATCGTGCCGATCTGGATCTGCACCTGACCCGCGAGCAGGTCGCTCATCGCGGCCCCGCCGCCCTTGTACGGGACGTGAACGATGTCGGTGTTGGTCTGCAGCTTCAGCAGCTCGCCGCCCAGATGGTTGGCGGTCCCGATCCCGCCCGACGAGTAGTTCAGCACGCCGGGCCGCGCGCGGGCCAGTGCGATCAGCTCCTGCACGGTGTTGGCGGGCACCGACGGATGGACCACCACCACCAGCGGGCTCAGCGCGAAGATCGAGATCGGTTGGAAGTCCTTCAGCGTGTCGAACGGCAGCTTGCGGAACATCGTGTGGTTCACGCCGGTGGCGGTTCCGGCGAGCAGCAGCGTGTGTCCGTCCGGCGCGGCGCGCGCCACCTCGGCGGTGCCGATGTTGCCGGCTGCGCCCGGCTTGTTCTCGACCACCACGGGCCGGCCGAGCGATTCGGACATGGGCTGCGCGATCATCCTCGCGTAGATGTCGGTGCCACCGCCGGTGGCGAACGGCACGATGATCCGCACGGTCCGTTCCGGGTAGGCGGCCTGTCCGAAGACCGACCCGGCGGCGCACGCCAGTCCGAGGCCGAGGGTCGCTCGTCGTCCGTTCGAAACCATGGATCTCCTCCGGTCGTGATCGATTGCGCAGGCCGTTACGACAGCCTGATCTGCCCCTTGGACATTACCTGCATCCTCGCTCGCCATCCACAGGAGCCTGGTCACGACCGGGCCGCCCCGGGGCAGCCTGCCCGGTTCCGGAACGCGCGGCCCGACCGACATGCTGCGAGCCGAGCCCCGGTCGGGGCTGAGGTAGTCTTGCGCGGGGCCGCCCAGGTACAGCCCGTTGCCCCGGCCCGACGACGATGACCACCGCACCGCCACCGCCCGACCCGTCCGTCCACACGCCGATGATGCAGCAGTACCTGCGCATCAAGGCGGAGCACCCGGCGGTGCTGCTCTTCTACCGGATGGGCGACTTCTACGAGCTCTTCCACGACGATGCCGAGCGCGCATCGCGGCTGCTCGGGATCACCCTCACCCGGCGCGGCGTATCCGGCGGTGCGCCGATCCCGAT
>JBIPNU010000214.1:0-5099 GCA_044370615.1 Burkholderiales bacterium | reverse complement strand
GCAAGCGTGGCCGCGCCGCCGCGGTTGTCGACCAGCACCGGCTGGCCCAGCGTCTCGGCCAGGCGCGGGGCGAGCGCTCGCGCGAGGATGTCGGTGCCGCCCCCCGGCGCGGCCGGCACCACGAGGCGCAGCGCGCGCGCGGGTTGGGCCTGCGCCCAGGCCGCGGCGCTGGCGGCACACGCCAGCGCGACGGCGGCACGCACGACGCTACCCGCAGCCCGCGCGTTCATGCGCTCGCCACTGGCACCGGCGCACCTGCCGCGACGGCCTTCGCGACCGTCGGGCGCGCGGCCGGGAACGCCACGCACGCGCGCAACCCGCCCGCGGGCGAGGTGGCCAGCGATACCGCCGCCGCATGGCGCTCGGCGATCGCGCGCACGATGGCCAGCCCCAGCCCGCTGCCGGTCGTCTCGCCGGGGCTTCGCCGGTAGAAGCGATCGAACACCCGCTCGCGATCGGCCTCGGGGATCCCCGGCCCGTCGTCGTCGACCAGCACCTGCGCCCCGCCCCCGGCCGTCTCGACCCGCACGATGACCTGGCCGCCCTCGCGACCGTAGCGCACGCCGTTGTCGATCAGGTTGCGCACCAGCACGCGCAGCGAGGAGGCATCGGCCGAGTCCACGCGCGGCCCCTCGCCGGGCGGCGCCTCCAGCGCGAGCTCCACGCCGCGCGAGGCGGCGAACGGGAGCGTGTCGCCGATCGCGAGGCTCGCGATCGCGGCGAGGTCCACCGGCTGCGGGGTGCCCCCGGCCACCGCCGGGGCCGCGCCAGGCTCGCTGCGCGCGAGCGTGAGCAACTGCTCGACCAGGTGATGCGCGCGCTCGATGCCTGCGGCCAGCCGCTCGATCGCCTCGGCGCGCACCTCGGGCTCGCTGGCCCGACGCAGCAGCTGCAGCTGCAGCTTGAGCGCGGTCAGCGGCGAGCGCAGCTCATGCGCGGCATCGGCGACGAAGGCGCGCTGGGTCTCGAAGGCGCCACGCAGGCGGCCCAGCAGCGCATTGAGCGAGGAGACCAGCGGCTCGATCTCGCTGGGCAGGCCGCGGGTGCCGAGCGGCTCGAGCGCCTGCGCGCGCAGCCCCTTCACCTCGTTGGCCACGCGCCGCAGTGGCGCAAGCGAGAACCCGACCATCCACCACGCAGCCAGCGCGAACAGCGGCGCGAGCGCGAGCAGCGGCGTCACGCTGCGCAGCGCGGTCTCGGCGGCGAGGTTGCGTCGCACCGACATCGGCTGCGCGACCCGGATCACGCGATTGCCGAACATCAGGCTGTAGATACGCCAGCGATCCCCGGATAGCGTCACGGTCACGTACCCGGATGGCACCGTCGCCGGCATGTCGGGCAGGTAGCGGGAGTAGTAGGCCGCCGAACCGTCGGCGCTCCACACGTGCAGCACGAAGTCGGTCGGCTCGGGCGCAGGCAGGTCGGACTCGAGCGGCGCCACCACCGCCTGGTCGCGCAGCGACAGCGCCATCTGCTTGAGCTGGTAGTCGAACAGACCCTCGGTCTCGCGCAGCACCGCGTGGTAGGTCACCAGCCCGAGCAGCAGGGCGGTGAGGGTGACCAGCCCGAACGAGGACCACAGCACGCGCGTCTGGATCGAGCGGATCCGCGGCATCGTTCAGGCCCCGGCGCGCGGCGCGCCGACGTAGTAGCCGACGCCCCGGACCGTGTGGATGAAGTCCTCGCCCAGCTTGCGACGCAACTGGTGCACGTAGACGGAGATCGCGTTGCTCTCGATCTCCTCGCCCCAGCCGTAGAGGCGGTCTTCGAGCTGCGCGCGCGACAGGATCGCTCCGGGACGCATCATCATCGCCTCGAGCACCGCGTACTCGCGCGCCGAGAGCACGACCGGCTCGCCGCGCACGGTGACGATGCGGGTGGTGGGATCGAGCGTGACCGGGGCGACCTCGATCACCGGATCGGCGCGTCCCGCATGGCGGCGGATGACCGCGCGCATGCGCGCGGTGAGTTCCTCGAGTTCGAAGGGCTTGACCACGTAGTCGTCGGCACCGGCATCGAGGCCGGCGACGCGGCTCGAGACCTCGTCGCGCGCGGTGACGATGATGACCGGCGTGGCGTCCTGGCGCGCGCGCATGTCGCGCAGCACGTCCAGCCCGTCGATGTGCGGCAGACCAAGGTCTAGCAGCACCAGATCGAAGCGCTCGGTCGCCAGCGTCGACTGGGCCGCGCGACCGTCGCGCACCCAGTCCACCGCGAAACCCTCGTGGCGCAGCGCCGAACGGACGCTGTCGCCGATCATCATGTCGTCTTCGACGAGGAGGATGCGCATCGGGGCGGGGGAAACGCGCCAGGGCTACCCCCGGATGCGCTCCACCGACGGGCGCAGGGGGAAAGGCGGCGGGAGGACGTTCGGCATGATCGCATGACACCGAGCGCGGCTGGGTGCGGGGGACACCGCCGGGCAGCACACCGGTTTCTGGAGGAGGGGAAGGCCGGTGTCTGGTCCATGCGCCGTGTCTCCCGCCGCGCCCGAAGCATCTCAGGCCTCGATTAGGCCCCGGTTAGCGCAGGCCTGTCGGCGCGCGGCGCAGAGGGGGATCCCGAGGCGGCGGAGGGAGCGGCCAGGGGACGGAAGCCGAGGAAGCGCCGGGGCGGGGCCGGCGGGCGCGGCGCGACCCGGGGCAGGGGCCGACAGACACGGGGAGGCCCGGGGAGGCCCGGGGTGCCCCGCGCCGCGCCTGCGCGCGAGCGTGTCGGCGCGGTGTCCCGCGAGCCCGCTGCAGTCGCGCCGTGCCCCGCCACCCGCACGCGGGACCGGAAGGCATGTCGCCTGCGGTCGCCGACACGCCGCCCCGGCGAGCCGGCACGGGCACCGGGGCGGGCGCGCGCGTGCGCCCCGGGCGCGTCGGTGGCACCATCGCGGCGGCGCGGGCTCGGGTGCCCGGGCGACGCCGGGATCCAGGGAGGCCGCGATGCTGAAGGTGTGGGGACGCAGGACGTCGATCAATGTACAGAAGGTGCTGTGGGCGCTGGGTGAACTGGGCCTGCCGTTCGATCGCGTCGACGCCGGGCTGCACTTCGGCGTCAACACCGAGGAGTGGTACCGGCGAATGAACCCCAACGGGCTTGTACCCACGATCGACGACAACGGGTTCGTGCTGTGGGAGTCGAACGCGATCGTGCGCTACCTCGCCGCCCGCTACGGCATGGGCACGCTGTGCCCGGTGGAGCTGACCGAGCGCGCCGATGCCGACCGCTGGATGGAGTGGCATTCCACCAGCGCCTGGGGCACGGCGCTGCGCATCGTGTTCTTCAACCTCTATCGCGCGAAGCCCGAGCAGCGGGATCCGAAGGCGGCCGAGGCGTCGCTGCGCGACGCGAACCGGTGGTTCGCGCTGCTCGACGCACACCTTGCCGATCGCACCTGGATCACCGGCGAGCGCTTCACGATGGGCGACATTCCGATGGGCGCGGCTACCCACCGCTACCTCAACATGCCGATCGATCGCCCAGCCACCCCGGCGCTGGCCGCGTGGTACGCGCGGCTGCTCGAGCGGCCGGCCTTCCGCGAGCACGTCGCGCTGCCGTTGTCCTGAGGACACGCGAACGCAGGCCCGACGCCTCGGCGCCGTTCAGGCGGCCGAGGCGAGCCGCGCGTTGGCGAGCGTGAGCCGGTCGAGCAGGATGCGCAGGAAGGCCCGGTTCACCTGCACCTGCAGGGCGGCACTGGCCGAGTTGAGCGCGGCTGCCTTGATCTCCACCACCAGCGAGGGCTGCAGCGCGGCGATGGTCGTCGTGCGGCGGGCCACCGGCGCATTGAAGTAGAGCATCTCGCCGAAGCAGTCGCCCGCGCGCAGGATGTTGAGCGTGGTCTCGCCGCGCGACACCCGCACCTCGCCGTCGGCCAGCACGAAGAAGCTGTCGCCCTGCTCGCCCTCGCGGATGAGCGTCGTTCCCGGCATCACCCAGCGCCAGCGGGTGACCCGCAGCATCTCCCAGATCTCCACCTCGGCGAACTGATCGAAGAACATCAGTCCGCGCACCCGGGCGAACTTGGCCGCGTCGTTGAGATCTTCCTGGGGCACGCTGATGGTGCCGGTCAGGCGCGAGAGGTCGTCTGCGAAATCCTGCCAGCTCGCGTAGCGGCGCGTACGGTCCTTGGCCATCGCGCGCAGCACGATCGCATCGATGTCCTCGGGCAGCCCCTCGCGGGCATCCGAGGGGGGGGGCGGGTCGATGTTGAGGATCTGGTAGGCGAGGCTCGCGTGGCTGCTGCCGTTGAACGGAAGCCGCCCGGTGAGCAGCTGGTACATGACCACGCCCAGCGAATAGATGTCGGTCTGGTGGGTGAGCGGCTCGTCGCGCACCTGCTCGGGCGACATGAACGCCGGCGACCCGATGCCGGTGATCTGGGTCTGGTCCGAGGTCGCCGACAGCGCGGAGCCGAAATCGCTCACCTTGAAGCCCTCCTCGGGGTTGCCGAGGATGTTGGCGGGCTTGATGTCGCGGTGGATCAGTCCGCGCTGCTGCGCGAACCACAGCGCCTGGGCGCACTTGAACACGACCTCGACCACCTGCGGCACCGGCAGCAGGGTGGCCACGTTCGCGTAGTACTCGAGCGTCTGGCCGGGCACGTACTCCATGACGATGTAGCTCGCATCGTCATCGTCGACCGCGTCGTAGATGGACGCGATGTAGGGGTGCGAGAGCTTGCCGGCGAGCATCGCCTCGTTGAGGTACATGCTGCGGAACCGCCGCGCGATGCGCTCGTCGCCGGTCGAGCGCTCGAACAGCTTGACTGCCACCTCGCGGTTGCCGAATGGATCGGAGGCAAGCAGTACGCGGCTGGTGGCGCCGCGACCCAGTTCGCGGAGCACGCGGTACTTGCCGATCTTCCTGGGGAGTTCTGCAGACATCTGCGGCCAACCTCGTCATCAACGGCGCGCGTGCCGGGGCTCCGGGACACCCGCCCCGGCCGGTCGGCGGGCAGCGCACGCCTGCGCCCGACGTCTGGCTATCGGCCGCCGGCGGCGCGACTTGAGCGCCGGGGGGGCCTCAGGCGTCCAGAGCCGCCCGCACGGCGGCGAGCCGCGCCGCCCGGACACGGCTGGCGATGGCCGCCGGCCCGCCCCCGCCGC
>JBIPNU010000250.1:0-4653 GCA_044370615.1 Burkholderiales bacterium | reverse complement strand
GGCCGTCCGTACCCGCCGACCCTGCCGGGTGACTCTGCCCGGTGACCCTCCCGGGTGAGGCTGCCGGATGCGCCTGCCCGCCGGCACGACCGGCGCACGATGCCCCGGGGACGCTTCCGATCGACGCTGCCCACCGTCTCCCGTCGGAAGACCGGCGCGCACGGGTTGCCGATCCTGGCGCAGCGGCCCGGGATCGGCGGCCGGATCGACGCGACCATCCGCGACCGCTGCGCGACCCGCGAATCAGATCTTGGTGAGGTCCTGCACCGAGGGGGCGAACAGTTCCTCGGGCGCGACCTTGCGCGCCGACAGGCCCTGCGCGTGGTGGTAGCGGGTGAAGGTCTCCAGCACGTGCCGGTTCTCCTCCAGCCCGTAGCTCCAGTAGTCCTCGCCCATCAGCGCCTTCGCCTTGTGGAACTCGGATACGCCCCAGGGAAGGCTCACGAACAGGTGTCCGATCTGACCGAGCTCGTAGAGCGAATGCCGGCGCGCCTCGAGGAAGGCCTTGAACAGGCTCACCGGCAGCCACGGGTGCCGCTCGGCGAGTTCGCGTCGCACGCCGATGATATGCATGGTGGGGAAGATGCGGGTGCGGCGGAAATAATCTTCCTCCACCGCGCGATAGTCCGGGAACAGGCGGGCCACGTGGGGAGCCCCGCGCTCGAAACAGGAGGGCGCACGCGCGCTGATCACCCCGTCGAGTTCGCCGGCCTCGAGCATTCCGGACAGCGTCTTGCCGTCGGCCACCTGCTGCAGATCGATGTCGGCGGGCAGGCGGATCGGTGCCCGCTCGAGTCGCCCGGGCTCCTCGACGCCACCGCGCCGCCAGTGCACGCTGGCGGGATTCAACCCGAAGTCGTCCTCGAGGATGCCGCGGATCCAGACGTTGGCCGTGATCTGGTACTCGGGCAGCCCGATCGTCTTCCCGGCGAGGTCCTGGGGCCGCTCGATGCCGCGGTCGGTGCGAACATAGATGCCCGAGTGGCGGAACAGCCGCGACACGAAGGCGGGAATGCCGACGTAGCGGGCCTCGCCACGCGAGGTCATCATGGTGTGGCTGGAGATCGACAGTTCGGAGACGTCGAATTCCCGGAACGAGAAGGCCCGGTGGAAGGCTTCCTCGGGCTCGATGTTGACCGGAATGACCTCGCAGCCCTCGACCTGCACCCGCCCGTCGAACAGCGCCCGCGTGCGATCGTAGTCGCAGCACCCCATGCTGATCTGCAGCTTCGCCACCTGCTTCTCCCCTGGATCGATGAACCGCCTCGATCGCACCCCGACGACCGCGCCGGGGGCGACCTCGTCGCTCAGCCTTCGGACTTCACGCCGTACTGGCGTACCGCCGTCGACCAGCGCACCACTTCGCTCGCCAGGAACTTCGCGAACGATTCCGGCGATTGCGGATTGAGGTCGTAGCCGCGGTCGCGCAGCACCTGCGCCGCAGGCCCGCCCGAGAGCACCCGGTTGATCGAGGCGTTGAGGCGCTCGACGATGGGACGCGGCGTGCCCGCCGGCGCGAGCAGACCGAACCAGCCGCGGATCTCGAACCCCCGGAATCCCGACTCGTCCAGCGTCGGGACATCGGGCGTCTGGGCGAATCGCCGCGCCGAGGTCACCGCCAGCGCGCGCAGCTTGCCGGCGCGCACCTGCGGCAACGCCGCCCCGGGGCCGGTGAAGCTCGTCTGCACCTCGTTGCCGATGAGGGCTGCCATCAGCGGCCCCGATCCGCGGTAAGGCACGTGCGTCAACCGCATCTTCGCCACCGAGAAGAACACCTCCTGCGAGACGTGGGCGATCGCCGAACCGGAGCCGAAGTTGTACTTGCCGGGATTGGACTGTACGAGCTTGACGAACTCGCCGATGGTGGTCGCCGGCACCGACGGGTGGACGGTGATGAGATAGGGCTGTTCGACGAGGATGGAGATCGGGGCGAAGTCGCGCAGCACGTCGAAGGGCGGCGGGGTGATGAGCGCGGGGGCAATCACCGTCGCCGCATCGACGATGGTGAGCGTGTACCCGTCCGGATTGGCGCGCGCGCCGATCTGGGTGCCGACCACACCTTGGGCTCCGGCACGGTTGTCGATCAGCACCTGCTGGCCCAGCATCTCGGACAGTTGCGGCGCGATCGCCCGCATCACGAAGTCGGTGCCACCGCCCGGCGGGAACGGCACGACCACCCGAAGCGGCTTGACCGGGAAGGCGGTCACCGCGCTGCTGCCCTGCGCGATCGCCGCCCCGCCCGTCGCGACGGCCATCGTCGCCACCACCAGCCTCGCCACCGCCACCGATCGCATCGTCCGCATGCTTTTCCCTCGCCTTCCTCGTCGTGTCGACTCCAGCCTGCGCTGCATGGCTACCCCGGAAGGATACCGCGACCGTTCGCTCAGGACGCGCCAGTCGCCGGGGGCAGGATGATCTGGGTCTGCGTGACGATCGCGACCAGCCGCCCGTCATCGTTCTCGATCCGCGTCTGCCACACGCTGGTCGAGCGGCCGATGTGCAGCGGCGTCGAGGTCGCGGTCAGCGCCGGCCCCTGCCCGGCCGCGAAGAAATTCGTCTTCGACTCGAGCGTGGTGGTACGGTGGCCCGGAGGGAGGTTGAGCACCGTGCCTGCCGCGCCCAGCAGGTCGGCGAAGGCCATGAGCACGCCGCCGTTCACCCGCTCGCCGCGGTTCAGGTGCTCGGGCCGGATCGCCAGGCGCGCGACCACGCGCCGCGGTCCTGCCGATACCAGTTCGATGCCCAGCCGCCGGGCGGCGTTGCCCGACATCATCTGGCGCAACCCCTCGTGCCCGGTCGCGCGGACCGTGCCGGGCGAGACGGCGGCGCGCGCAGCGCTCGCCGGCCGCGCCGGCGGCGAATCCGCGCCGCGATCGCGGGCGACTCCCCGCCTGCCACGCGGGCCGGGCGCGGCGGCGCGACGATCGGGGGCGAGCGCTTCGCCCGCGCCCGGCGTCGCCGCGCGCGCGGAAGCGCGTGCCGCGCCGCGCGTGGGCGCCTTGGCGGCCGAGCGCCCGGCAGGGGCGCGGCTCATCGCTCGCCTCGACTCGGAACGCCCGCGCAGCGGACATCGCGGCGCCGGCCGGCGACAGGCCCCGGCTGCCTCGCATCAGCGCCGCGCGCCCTCGATTCATGCCCCGTCATCGTCTCTCTCCATTCTGGCCGGCAGGTCCGGTGTCGCCGGGTCGGATCGCGCCGGTCGGCGGCGATCGCCGGCTGGCCGACAGGCCGGACCGCGGCCCCGGCCCCGGCTGCGGCTGCGGCTGCGGCTGCGCACGATAGCACCGGCCGGGGCGGCCCGCCGCTCAAGTCGCGGGCGCGGCGGTCGATATCGCTCGCATACGCCCGACGGGCGCAAGCCCCCGACCATGGACGACGCCCCCGCCACCACGCGCCCGCCCGCCGCCCGCTCGCCTCACGCGGCGGGTGCCGGCCGCCCGACGATCGGTCGCTTTCAGGTCCTGTCGGTGCTCCAGCGCTCGCCGCGCGCGGTGGTCTATCTCGCGCAGGATCCGCTGCTCGAGCGCAAGGTGGCCATCAAGGCCATCCCGGCGGCCGCCGACGTCGATCGGGAAGGCGTGCTTGCGTCCAGCCGCGCCGCGGTGCGCCTGCGCCACCCGCACGTGGTGCCTGCCTTCGAGGCGGGCGAGCATGGCGGACACCCGTTCCTGGTCAGCGAGTTCATCGAGGGCGAGACCCTGGCCGTGCGCGTCGCGCGCGTGGGTACCCTGCCCCCCGCCGAGGCGGCCATGCTGCTGGCCCAGGTGCTCGACGCGCTGGCGAGCGCGCACGACCACGGACTGGTGCACGCCGAGATCAAGCCTTCGAACGTGATGGTTGCGCCCGGGGAGCGTGCGCTGCTGATGGATCTTGGCATCGCGCAGCGGATGCTCGACCGCGGCAGCGGGCGGCTGTGGACCGGATCGCCGGCCTGGATGGCACCGGAGCAGGCGCGCGGCGCCCGCCCCTCGGCGGCGAGCGACGTGTACGCCTGCGGCCTGCTCCTCGCCTTCATGCTCACCGGTCGCCCGCCGTTCGAGGAGACCGATCCGGCCTCCACGCTGGCGATCGCCGCCCGCGGAAAGCCGGCGCTGCCGCCGCTGACCGCGGAGCACGCCGCCGCGTTCGCCCCGGTGCTGCGCGCGGCGCTCGAGCGCGATCCGCAGCGGCGCTTCGACTCGGCTGCGACGATGCGCGCGGCGCTTGCCAGCGCGGCGCCCGCACCCGGGCTGGACGCCGCGGCCGATGACGCCGGAGGCGCCGCACTCGAATTCCTGCTCGGTCGCATGCGCCAGCGCACCGACTTCCCGGCCCTCTCCGCGGCCATCAGCGCGGTGACCCAGGCACTGGCCGACGACAGCGAGAAACTGTCGCGCCTCACCGACACCATCCTCCTCGATTTCGCGCTGACCCACCGCGTGCTGAGGCTGGTGAATTCCGCCGGTTTCGCCGGCAGCGGTGCCGGCCGCATCAGCACGATCTCCAGCGCGGTGCAGATCCTGGGCTTCGATCAGGTGCGCAACATCGCGGTCAGCCTGATGCTGTTCGAGCACATGGGACACAAGGCGCACGCCGATTCGCTGCGGGAACTGTTCATCCGCGCGCTGTTCGCCGGCGTCCTGGCCCGCGCGATGGCGCCACGCGCGGGGGTAC
>JBIPNU010000212.1:0-5124 GCA_044370615.1 Burkholderiales bacterium | reverse complement strand
CCGGGCGGGGCCCCCCCCCACCCCCCCCCGCCCCCACGCCTGGCGGACGCACGTCGCGCGCACCCGTTCCGGCTCCATTGCCCGGACCCCGCGCTGTGCACCGACAACGGCGCGATGATCGCGCTCGCCGGGTCGCTGCGCCTGCGTGCGCTCGCCGCCGCCGGGGCGGCGCTGCCCGCCGCCGGCGGCTTCGACGCCCGGCCCCGCTGGTCGCTCGAGTCGCTGCCGCCCGCGTGAGCCGCGACGCGTGACCCGCGCCAACCGCCCCCGGCGCGCGTGACTTCCGTCACGCTCGCCACGCCCTCATCGACCGACGACCGGCCCGCAGCCGCCGCCCGACGGCACGGATGCCGGACGACCGGCTGCGCTGCCGATACTGCGCGGAACCGAAGCTGCAGGAGACCGCGATGATCACCCGCCCCCCGGCCCACCTCGCCGGCTGGACCCAGGCGATCCGCGACGCGGAGATTCCGGTGCTGTCGCGCACCGCGCAGGCGATCGACGCGATGCGCGAGCAGGAGGACGACGTCGCGCCGCGCGCGATCGCCGAGGTCGTGCTCGACGACCCGCTGATGGCGCTCAAGCTGCTCGCTCATGTCGCACGCAACCGTCCGGCCCGGGTGGTCACCGACACCGAGACCGTGACCGCCGCGCTGCTGATGATGGGAACGTCGAACTTCTTCCGGGCGTTCGCCGGACAGGCGACGGTCGAGGCCCGGCTGGGCGCGATCCCGGGCGCGGTCGAAGGCGTCGAACGGGTGGTGCGGCGCGCACACCGGGCGGCGCGCTTCGCTCTGGGCTTCGCGATGCACCGCCTGGACACCGACGCCGAGATCATCCAGGAGGCGGCGCTGCTGCACGATTTCGCCGAGGCGCTGCTGTGGTGCCACGCGCCGATGCTCGCGCTCGAGATCGAGCGCCGGATGCGCGCCGACGCGTCGCTGCGCTCGGCCCATGCGCAGCGCGAGCTGCTGAACATCGAGCTGTGCGACCTCGAGCAGGCGCTGATGAAGGCCTGGCGTCTGCCCGAACTGCTGCAGCTGCTGACCAACGACCACCTGCGCGACGTGCCGCGCGTGCGAAACGTGCTGCTGGCGACCGCGCTGGCCCGGCACAGCGACCGGGGCTGGAGCAACCCGGCGCTGCCCGACGACGTCCAGGCGATCGCGCAGCTGCTGAACGTGTCGAGCGCGTCGGTCTGGAGCATGCTGCGCGATCTGGACCAGACCGCGGCCGAGGAGGTTCCCATCGCCTGCTGATCAGCGGCGACGCGCGCGCAGCTGCGGCAGCCGCGCGAGCTGCGGACTCGCGGCGATGATCGCCATGCCGAGCAGCGCGAGCGCATCGGGGACGTCGCCGAACACGAGCCAGCCGATCACCACCGACAGCAGCATCTGCAGATAGCCCCATGGCGCGATCCGCGACGCCTCGGCGATCCGGTAGGCCCCGGCGAGCAGCAGATGCCCGGCGGCGCCCAGCACGCCGGTGGCCGCGAACACCGCCCAGTCGAGCGCGGTCAGCGTCGGGGCCGCCCACCAGCCCGGCGACCACCACCACGGTGCGGCCGCGGTCATGATCGCCGCGCCGACCAGCCCGGCGTAGGCGACCTGCACCTGGGGCGAGTCGGCCTGGGCCTGGGCACGGGTGAGCGTCTGGTAAGCGCCGTTGCAGGCCGCCGCCGCGAGCGCGAGCAGCACGCCGTCGGTGGGCAGATCGGTACCCGGGCGCACGACGATCAGCACGCCGGCGAACCCGCACGCCACCGCCGCCCAGGTCGCCCACTCCGGACGCTCGCCGAGGAAGACGGTCGCGAACACCGTCGTGATGATCGGCGTGATGAAGAACACCGCGGTCGCCTGCGCGAGCGGCATCCGCACGAGTGCGGCGAAGTACAGCATCGTGACCAGGACCATCAGCGAGCCGCGCAGCAGCTGCCGCCCGGGGTGAGCGGTGCGCAGCACGGCGAGCCCGTGTAGCGGCAGGAAGATCGCGAGCGCCACCAGCAGGTGCCCCGCGTAGCGTGACCAGGTCGAGGCCGCGACCGGCATGCCGGCCGCGCCCAGCCACTTGCCGCTCGCATCGAGCAGGATCAGGCAGGTCAGCGCGGCGACCAGCAGGCCGACCGCTCGACGGTGCGAGGACGGCGACATCGGATCCTCGAGTCTACCCGGGTGGGCGCTGCCGCCCCCGCCCGGACCGGGATGCCGGACGCGACCGGTCGACCGCCGACCCGCGCGGGCCGCGACCCGCACCCCGGCCGCGGCGCCGATCCCGCGGCAGGCGCCCGCGGCGGCGAGCGCCGGCGACCGCGCACCCCCGGGCCTCGACGACGCACGATCCGGCGGGCATCCGAGCGGTCGCGCCCGCCGTCCGGGCGGCCCGTTCCCCGCCGATGGCGACGCGGGCTCCCCTTCGGTCGCCCGGCCGCGTCCGTCGGTCCGAAGGCTGCGAGCGCGACTGAACGCACCGCAGGACGCTACGGCAATGCCGTAGTCCGCGCCTGCACCCGCGCGGACCGGACGCCGCTGCGGTCGGTCCCACCCCGTGGGCCCCGCCCGAGCGCGAGCGTCCCGCCGTCCGCGCAGCGCGAGGCGCCGGAGGGCCCGGGGGTAGCGGTGCGGTCTGGAAGGCAGCGAGCGATGACGACGACGGCGGGTGGTGGGTCGAACGCGAGGCCGGTGGAGCGTTCGGCGATGCGGGCGATGGTCGTGGACGGGGTTGCGGCGTCGCGAGCGGCGCTGGCCGGGCAGTTGACGTCGCTGGGGGTGAGGGAGGTGGTGCAGTGCGCCGATCCGGTGGAGGCGATCCGTCGGATGGAGTCGGGTCCGTTTCACCTGGTGTTGTGCGAGGCGGAGTTCGAGTCGGCGATGAACGGCTGCCAGGTGCTGGAGTACGTGAGAACGCGTCGGCTGCTGTCGCCGGCGGCGGCGTTTCTGCTGGTGTGTGCGGCCGCGCAGCGTGCGCTGGTGGTGGAGGCGCGGGACTGGCAGCCCGATGGGGTGCTGGTCAAGCCGGTGAGCGTGGACGGGCTGGGGGTGAGGGTGGAGGCGGCGCTGCGCCGGCGCGCGGCGTACGCGCCGCTGTTTGCCGCCGCCGAGCGGCGCGACCCGCAGGCGATGCTGGAGCACGCGCTGCGGCGCGCCGAGGACGAGGGGGCCAACGCGGTGGAGCCGCTGCAGTGGCAGGCGCGCGCGCTGATCGAGCTGGAGCGCTACGCCGAGGCGCGGGTGGTGTGCGACCGGGGGCTGTTTCTGCGGGCCGATCTGGCCTGGGCGCTGGTGGGGCTGGCGCGCTGCGACCGCGCCGACGGTCGGCTGGACGATGCGGTGAACCGGTTGTGCGCGGTGATCCGTGCGCAGCCGGCGACCTCGGAGGCGTACGAGCTGCTGATCGCGGTGCTGCAGGAGCTGGACCAGCCGGCGCGCGCGCTGGCGGTGGCCAAGCAGGCGCACTCGAGCATGTCCACCACGCGCCGGCTGCGCCAGCTCGGGGAGGTGGCCTACGCGCAGGGCGACGTGGAGCTGGCGCAGAACTGCTTTGCCGAGCTGGTGCGGCGCACCGGCGCCTCGCTCACGCACGATGCCACCGACGACTGCATGCTGGGGCAGGTGTACGTGGACCGCGGGGCGATCGAGGAGGCGCTGCGCGCCGTGGGCGGGGCCTCGAAGTCCACCGACGTGCCGGCGCGCGCGCTGGCCGCGGCGGTGCAGGCGCAGGCGCACGGGGCGCGCGGCAACCGCGCCCACTCCGAGGCGGCGGCCCGCCAGGCGATCGATCTGAGCGACGAGGAGGGCGCCTCCGAGAAGGTGCTGCTGCTGGTGGCGCGCGGCGCGTTCGCCGCCGGGCTGCGCGACGAGGGCCAGCGCGTGGCCGCCCGCGCGGTGCTGCGCCGGCGCCGCGCGCGCCAGCAAAGCCCGCTGGCGCGCAAGGTGCTCGCCGACGCCGGCATCGACGCCACCGAGTTCGCCAAGGAGGTCGCCGCCCGCGCCGATCGTCCCGCCCAAGCCAGCGCCCACGGCACCGAGCACCCCGATGCGGCCGTGCCCACCGACGCCTCCGGTCACGTCACCCAGGCGCTGCTGTGCCTGCACGCGGCCCGCTTCGATGAGGCGCTGCGCCACGTCGAGCAGGCGCGCGCGCTGCTGCCGCGCAACCCGCTGGTGCTGCTCACCGCCATCCAGGTGCGCATGCTGCGCATGCGCGTGCGCGGCTTCGAGGAGTCGGCCGCCGCCGACGTGCGACGCTGCCTGGCCGAGCTGGACCGCCAGATCCCCGGCGCCTCCCGCGTGATCCCCTCGCTGGTCGGCGCCGCCGGTCACGGCCCCACCGAGGTCCTGGGCGCCATCGCCGCCGGCGCAGCCACCAGCCCGAGCGCGGATCCTGGACGCCCCGCGGGCGCGCCGGGCGGACCGGCGACGGCCGAACCGCAACTGCACCCGGTGTGAACCGGCCGGCGCGACCGGCGGCAGCGGCGGGCGACGACCGGCCGCGTTCATGCCGCCGGTCCGCCGCCGCCGTCCGTCCGGCTTCGCGTGCCGCCGTCCGCGCGGAGAACCCGGGGACCATCCGCCAGGAGGAGTGCGCACATCGGGGCGGACGGGATCGATGGCCGAGGGTGGGGCCGGGACCTCCGGCCGGCGCGGCATCGGCAGTACTGCGTACCCCCGGTGCGTGCAGTCGCTGATGCCACCGTCGGGGTGCTCTTCGATACTCGGCCCGCGTGTCGTCGCCCCGCGCCGGGGCCTTTGGAGATCGTGATGCCCGTCCGGATCCCGAGCGTGCGAGCCGCCGAAACGATCGACCCCGCAATCACGCCGAGCGTGACGCCGGCATCCGTCCGGCCCAGCGGGGCCGGGCGCGCGGCCCGCGGCACGGGCCGGTCGCGATGATCGACCCGCCGAGATGCGGTCCGCAGGCCTCCGCCGGAGCGGCCGGCGGGCCTCGCGCCGACGGTGACCGGTCGCCCCGTGGCAGCGGCGCAGCGGAGGCGATCGAGGCCCGGTCGCGGACCGGCCTGTCGCAGGAGGAGTTCGCGCGCCTGCTTGGCGTCTCGGTGCGTACGCTTCAGGACTGGGAGCAGGGACGACGCGAGCCCACGGGAGCCGCCCGGATGCTGCTGCGGGT
>JBIPNU010000211.1:0-5128 GCA_044370615.1 Burkholderiales bacterium | reverse complement strand
GGCCGACACGGCGGGTCGTCTTCCCACCCAGCTGCACCTGATGGAGGAGATCCGCAAGGTCAAGCGCGTGATCGCCAAGGCAATGGAAGGTGCCCCGCACGAGGTACTGCTGGTCATCGACGGCAACACCGGACAGAACGCGCTCGCGCAGGTGAAGGCCTTCGACGAGGCGCTGGGCGTGACCGGGCTGGTGGTGACCAAGCTCGACGGCAGCGCCCGCGGAGGCGTGCTCGCGGCCATCGCGCGCGAGCGCCCCGTGCCCATCCGCTTCATCGGCATCGGCGAGGCGCTCGACGACCTGCAGCCGTTCGAGCCGCGCGAGTTCGTCGCCGCCCTCTTCGACTGAACGGAACCCCGCCGTGATCGAACTCGAGTCGGTCGCCCATCGTTATGGCAACGCGACCGCAGTCGAGGGGATCGACCTGCGCGTGCGTGCGGGCGAGTTCGTCGTGCTGAGCGGGCCCAGCGGCGCCGGCAAGAGCACCCTGCTGCGGGTGATCGCCGGGCTGCTGCGCCCCAGCGCTGGCCGGGTCGTGGTGAGCGGGCAGGACCTGTCCCGCGAGCGCCGGGCCGCGCCCTGGTTGCGCCAGCGCATCGGACTCGTGTTCCAGGAGCTTGCGCTGCTCGACGATCGCAGCGCGCTCGACAACGTGCGACTTCCGCTGGACATCGCCGGGATATCGGCGCGCCCCGCCCGCGACCGGGCCCGCGCCGCGCTCGCGTGTGTCGGGCTGGCCGAGCGCGAGCGGCTGCGTCCCGGACAGTTCTCCGGCGGCGAACGCCAGCGACTTGCCCTCGCGCGCGCGATCGTGCACGCGCCGGCCCTGCTGCTCGCCGACGAGCCGACCGCGCGGCTCGACCCGGCCGCTTCGCGCGCCGTCTCGGAACTGCTGCACGCGCAGCGCGACGCCGGGGCGACCGTGGTGGTCGCCTCGCACGACACGGTGGCGATCGACGATCCGCGCGTGCGCTGCATCCGCCTCGAACACGGGCACATCGTCGAGGACCTTCCGGCCGCGCGCGCCGACGCGCTCGCCACCGCTGCGGAGCCGTGCTGATGCGCCGCTGGCTCGTGCACTGCCGGCGCGCAGCGGGCACCGCGGCGCGGCGCGCAGCCCGCTCGCCTCTGGCGCTGCTCGCCCAGGCGCTGGTGATCGGCATGGCGGTCGCGCTGCCGCTGCTGCTGCACCTCTGCGTGCAGAACCTCTCGCGGGCGGCCGGTCAGTCCGGCGCCGATCCGCGCATCACGCTCTTCCTGGTGGCCGCCAGCAACGCCGAGGTCGCGCAGGCGCTCGCCGCCCGCCTGGCCGCGCACGCGGCCGTCGCCGGTCATCGTTACGTGCCGCGCGACGAGGCGCTGGTCGAACTGCGCGAGCGGCACGGCCTGCCCGACCTCTCCGACCTGCTTCCGGGCAATCCGCTCCCCGATGCATTCACCGTCCGCGCGCGCGATCTCGACCCCGCCGCGCTCGAGGCGCTGCGCGCCGAGATGGCGGGCTGGCCCGGCGTGGCCGAAGCCCATCTCGACGCCGCATGGGCGCGGCAGCTCCAGGCCGGGCTTGCGTTCGCGCGCGCGCTGGCCATCGGCATCGCCGCCCTGCTCGCGCTGGTGCTGGTGGCCAGCGCGTTCGCGGTCAGCGCGCTCCAGGCCTCGCGCGACCGGGAGGAAATCGCCGTCTCGCGCCTCCTTGGGGCGTCCGCCACGTTCGTGCGCCGCCCCTTCGTCTATCTCGCGCTCGCAGTGGGCGCGGCCGGCGGCGCGATCGCCCTGGGGCTGTCGGCCCTGTGCCTGCGCGCGGCCGAAGGTCCGCTGCAGGCGCTGGTGTCGCTCTACGGTGGCCAGTTCGCGCTGGTCGGCCCCACGCCGGCCGAGTCGGCGACGCTGGTCGGCGGCTGCGCGCTGCTCGCGGCGCTCGGCAGCTGGCTGGCCGCGACCGCACACCTGCGTCGCGCCGACCGCGTGCACGCCTGACGGAGTCCCCCGTACGCGCGCCAGGTCCGCCCGGTGCGCGGCGACCGGGGTGGGGAACGCACAGGCGAACGTTCCGCTCCGCACTGCAGCACCCGATCGTCAGAGCACCCGGTCCGGCGCAATCGCCCGTCGACCGGGTGCGCCGTCCCGTCAGACCGATCCGACACCCCTCCCGCGCCCGGAGTGTCCAAACCATTGATCGGACGGCCTTAATGCTGGGCTCATCGAAGTCGCGCACGGCTCGGGACCGCGCTGTACACCGTTAGCACTCACCGGCGTTAAGTGCTAACATTCATTCATCCCGCAGAACCCGAGGCGTCCGAGGCGAAACTGGTTTCGGCCGCAGGAGCCCCGGTCCCTGCACCCAGGAGGCGAACCATGTCGACTGCCGTTGCCCTTGCTCCCGCCCCGGCGGCGGGATTCGGGGTCGGTCTGCCGGTTCCCGCGGCAGGCAGCCTCGAGACCTACATCCAGGCGGTCAACCGCCTGCCCCTGCTGTCCCCCGAGCGCGAGACCGAACTCGCGCAGCGCCTGCGCGACCACGGCGACGTGGACGCCGCCCGCGAGCTGGTGATGTCCCACCTGCGCGTGGTCGTGTCGATCGCCCGCGGTTACATGGGCTATGGCCTGCAGCAGGCCGACCTGATCCAGGAAGGCAACATCGGCCTGATGAAGGCGGTCAAGCGCTTCGATCCGGAGCGTGGCGTGCGGCTGGTGTCGTTCGCGGTGCACTGGATCCGCGCCGAGATCCACGAGTTCATCCTGCGCAACTGGCGGATCGTGAAGGTCGCCACCACCAAGGCCCAGCGCAAGCTGTTCTTCAACCTGCGCAGCATGAAGCAGGGGCCGGGCGCGCTGGCGCCGACCGAAGTGAACGACATGGCGCGCCAGCTCAACGTGCGTCGTGAAGACGTCGTCGAGATGGAAACCCGCATGGGCGGCCACGACGTCGCGCTGGAGCCGGTCGGCGACGACGAGGACAGCTTCGGGCCGATCAGCTACCTCGCCGATCCGGGTGCTTCGCCGGCGCAGCAGTTCGAGCAGGCGCAGACCGAGCGCCTGCGCCACGAGGGGCTCGCGCGCGCCCTCGCCGCGCTCGACGAGCGCAGCCGCCGCATCATCCAGGCGCGCTGGCTCGCCGAGGACGATGCCGCCACGCTGCACGAACTGGCCGAGGAGTTCGGCGTCTCCGCCGAGCGCATCCGCCAGATCGAGCAGAAAGCCATGCAGAAGATCCGCGCCTCGCTCACCGAGGCGGCCTGAGCGAAGGCGGCACGGCCGGGAATCGGCGACGCGCCGGGCCGTGGCACGCGGCCCCGGCGGGTCGAGCCGGTCGGCGCCTGTCCACGGTGGGTGACCGGTCGGGCGGTTCCGGACGGCATCGGGTTTCGACAGGCGGTCGGCAGCGATGGCGCGGGCGCCGGAGGGCCGCGGAGAGCCCCGGAGGGGCGCGGCGAGGGCTCTGCCGGAGAGGTGGGACGGCGCCAGCGCGCCGCGTGCGACCGGGCCGCACAGGCCGTCCGGCGTCGTGCTGCCTCGGGCGACGGGTCAGGCTGTACCGGAGGGAGCCGCTCGGAGGCGCGCGGCCGGGTAGCGAGGAGGGCTGCGTCGCTCAGTCGAACCTGAGGCCCAGAGTCCTGACCACGCGCCGGGTGGCTTCGAGCTGATCGACGATGAACTTCGCGAACGCCTCGGGCGTGTTCACCACGCCTTCGGCGCCGACCTCGAGCAGCTGGCGCTGGACCTCGGGCGAACCGACTGCCTCGTGCACCGCGCGGTTCAGCCGATCGATCAGGGGGCGAGGCGTGCCCGCGGGCGCGAGCAGGCCGAACCAGCCCGAGGCCTCGAAGCCGGCCAGCCCGGCTTCGCGGGCGGTGGGTACCTCGGGCATCATCTTCGACCGGGTAGCGCCGCCGACCGCCAGCGCGCGCAGCTTGCCGGCGCGTACCTGGGCGACGCTGCCCGCCATCGGGCCGAAATAGAACTGGGTCTCGTTGGCCACGGTGGCGGCCACCGACGGCGCCCCGCCCTTGTACGGAATGTGCACGGTGGAGCCGCCGATGCCGGCCGCGCTCACGAACAGCGCGACCGAGAAATGGCTGGTCGATCCCGTGCCGCCCGACGCATAGTTGAGCGTGCCGGGCCTCGCGCGCGCAAGCGCGACGAGCTCGGCCAGCGACTTCGCCGGCACCGTGGGGTTGACCACCAGCAGGTTCTGCGCGATCGCGAACAACGAGATCGGCGCGAAGTCGCGGATCGGGTCATAGCCGAGCTTGGGCTGGATCACCGGCGAGAAGGTGTGGGTGGAGATCGATCCGGCCAGCAGCGTGTAGCCGTCGGGCTGCGCGCGCGCGGCGATCTCCCCGCCGATCGTGCCACCCGCGCCGCCGCGGTTGTCGATCACCAGCGGCACCTGCAGCACCTCGGCCAGCCGGTTGACCACGATGCGCGCGATCACGTCGTTCGCCCCGCCGGGCGGATTGGGCGAGACCAGCCGGACCGGTCGCGACGGATAGGGCTGAGCGTGGACGGGCGCTGCAGGCACTGCGAGGACCGCGCAGAACGCGGCGATCACCACGCCGCCGCCCCACCGCCCGGCCAGGACAGGCAGGCGATGGCGCGCAAGGGTCGCGGCCACGCGGGGCCTCGGCTGCGATCGCGCCGCACGCGCGGCTGCCCGCACGCGCGCCGACCCGGCGCCGACGGGGACCGCCGCCGGATGCAGGGGCGTGGCGCTCATGACAACGGCAGGCGTACCGCCCGTCCGGTGCGGGCCGACTGTTCCATCGCGATCGTCGTCTCCAGGTTGATGAGGGCCGCCTCGGGCGTGCAGTGGGCGGTCTTCGCGCCGGTAACCAGCGAGTCGAGCCAGCTGCGGGTCTCGTTGCCCAGCGGCCCCCAGAAATCGCCCAGCGCCCAGTCCCCGGCCGTGTTGCTGCCCAGGAAGGCGAACGGCACGCCATGGTCGGGCACGTAGGCGTGGGGGATGCCTTTCTCCGAGTAGATCAGGTGGTCCATGTGGTCGTCATCGATGATCATCGTGCCCTCGGTGCCGAGCAGTTCCACCCGGTCGGACTGCCCGAGGGTCGGATACTGCGCGGGCAGCGCGTAGCTCACGCCGAAACTGACCACCGCGCCGTCGGCGAAGGTGACGAT
>JBIPNU010000210.1:0-5129 GCA_044370615.1 Burkholderiales bacterium | reverse complement strand
GTGCCGGGCTTGGTGGCGGCCACGATGCGCGGCAGGTCGGCCGACGAATTCACCGGCCTGCCATCGAACCGGAGGATGATGTCGCTCGGCTCGAGCCCGGCGACCTGGGCTGGTCCGCCCTTCTCGAGGCCGCTCACCAGCGCCCCCTGGGGCTTGCGCAGCCCGAAGGACTCGGCGAGTTCCTTCGTCACCTCCTGGATCACCACCCCGATGCGCCCGCGCGCGACACGGCCGCTCGAACGCAATTGCTGGGCGATGTCCATCGCCACGTCGATCGGAATCGCGAAGGAAAGGCCCATGAAGCCGCCGGTCCGGCTGTAGATTTGCGAGTTGATCCCGATCACCTCGCCGCGCAGGTTGAACAGCGGGCCTCCGGAGTTGCCCGGGTTGATCGCCACGTCGGTCTGGATGAAGGGCACGAAGTTTTCCTGCGGCAGCGCCCTGCCCTTCGCGCTCACGATGCCGGCGGTGACGCTGTTGTCGAAACCGAATGGCGAGCCGATCGCCACCACCCACTCGCCTACGCGCAACCGGTTGGGATCGCCCAGCGCCACCCTCGGCAGACCGGTGGCCTCGATCTTGAGAACCGCGACGTCGGTACGACGGTCCGAGCCGACCACCTTCGCGCGAAACTCCCGCTTGTCGGTCAGGCGCACGGTGATGTCGTCGGCGCCATCGACCACGTGCGCATTGGTGAGGATGTAGCCGTCGGCGCTGATGATGAACCCCGATCCCAGCGAGCGCGATTCGAACTCCCGCGGTCCGGGGTTGGGCGGCATGAACCGGCGGAAGAATTCGAAGAACGGATCGTCCTCGGGGACGTTGGGAAGTTGCGGCAGTCCCCGACCCGATCTCACGACCTGGGTCGTGGAGATGTTCACCACGGCACCCCCATGCCGCTCGACGAGATCGGCAAAGTCGGGCAGCACCACCTGGGCGCGGGCGGGCTCGCCAGCCGCGACCCAGGCAGAGGGCAGGAGCAGGGCGGCCAGGAGGGCGAGGACGGACAACGAGCGGGTGCGCAGGGTGGCCATGGCGGCTCGGAAGGCGGATCGTGGAGGGGACCGGACCGGCAACACCTGCCGCGCAGGATGCCGACGGAATGCCGGGCCCGCGCCTGGGCTTCGACCCGGCACTACGGAGTGCTGCGGAACATAGGGCTGCGGTGGGCGAAACACAAGCCATCGGCGCCCGCCCAAAAGCCGGCAGCGCGCGCGCGGCAAGGTCGCCGGCGACAGGAGTGCGCAGCGGCGCCAGGCCCCGCCCTCGCGGTGAGCCACCCGCGCCGGCCGCGTCCGCTGCAACATCCTGTCCATCAGCGCAGCGCCGCGCCCGCGGCCGCGAGACTGCGCTCGAGCAGCGCGCGCGGTGCCTCGCCAATCGCCGTGAGGCGGCGCCCGTTGACGGTCGACTCGACCACGCCCAGCGCGCCATGCCGGGTGGCCGACGGGCTTGCCGCGGACGACCCAGCCACGCCGTCCTCGATGAACACCGACACCACGGCCAGCCCGTCCCCGAACGCCCAGTGAGTCGCGGCCGGTACTTCGCCGACCGACCGGCGCATGACCCCGCCAAGAAGACGGAACCCCTGCCCCAGCCGGGTCGGATCGGGCGACGCAGTCCCCTGCGGCAGGCTGGCGGTGACGGTCTGGACGTCCCATCCGGCGTAGCTCGCCTGCCGCCCGGGCCGCACCTGGGCGGCCGCGACCCGCGCGCCCACGCGCACCTCGGAGAAGGCGGTCTGTTCGAGGGTGCTGCCCGTCGCATCGAGCACGCGCAACTTGAGCGGAAGCGCGGTCTCGCGATCGAGCCAGACCTCCCGGCTGTAGCGCAGCGCATCGATCGCCTGCAGGCGAACGATGATCGCGTCGCGGCTGGCCACCCGCCCGGTGCCGGCGATCGACAGCCGGTAGACGCCCGAGAGCGACGCCGGATCGGCCGGCAGCACCCGAGGAAAACCGGGCTCTCCGATCGACCGCTCGATGCGCACGATCCGGCGCTCCGGCAGGAATCGGTGGACCTCGTCGCCGGTGCGCACGACCTCCCGGCGCACGCCCTCCAGCGCCTCGACCCGCTCGGCATCGCCACCGGCCTCGACGCCGCGCGCAATTCGAAACGACTCCGACTGCCCCGCGATCGTCTGCACGTAGACCCCGGCCCAGTCGCGGGTCGCGAGGGTGCTGGCGGCTCGCGCGAGCAACGCGGCCGCCTGGGCTGGTTCCTCCGCGCCAGTCGCGGGGGCGGCGACGGCCACCATGCCAAGCACGAGCGCCGCGAGCCCACCGCGGATCCGAGCGCCGATCATGGCCGCCCCCCCGCCTCTCGCGCCCCGCCAGGCGCAGGCACCGGCTCCGGAGGCAGCATCGGACGGTGGGCTGCGATCCGCTCGACCAGGCGCGGCTCGGCGAGTGCCTCGGACGCCGCCGTGCCGAACGCGGTGGGCGCCGGGGTCCGGGACCCGGGTTGCAGCAGCAAGAGCGCCGGGAGCGCGAGCAGCGCGGCTGCCGCGATCATCGCGCCCGTCCGTGCGCGCCGCGAGCCGACCGTCCGTTTCCACCACGGCAGCGGAACCGGTACCGGCTCGTGCAGCAGCCGTTCGTGCAGCCGCTGGTTCAGCCGACCCGGCACGACCGGATTGCCCTGCAGCGTGTCGCGGATCAGGTGGAAGGTGGACCAGGCATCCCAGAGCTCGTCCTGGTCTTCCACCCGCTGGATCGTCGAGCGCGCCGTGCCCGCGTCCAGCTCGCCGTCCATCAGCGAAGAGACATCCTTCATCTCACCACCTCCGGTCCCGGCTCGTGCCCAGCAGCGGGCGCAGCTGGGTTGCGATCGCCTCGCGCGCGCGGAAGATGCGCGATCGCACGGTGCCGATCGGACAGTTCATGATCTCCGCGATCTCGTCGTAGCTCATTCCTTCGATCTCGCGCAGCATGATCGCCGAGCGCAGCTCCTCGGGCAATGCCTGCATCGCCGCATTGACGGTCTCGGCCACCTGACGGCTCATCAGTTCGTCCTCGGGCGTGTTCGCATCCCGCCCCAGCGCCGCACCGTCGTCCTCCGGGTCGTCTCCGGGCATGTCGGACAGGGCAGGCACCTTGCGGCCCTGTGCCGCCAGGTGATTCTTGGCGGTGTTGATCCCGATCCGGTACAGCCAGGTATAGAAGGCGCTCTCGCCGCGAAAGCTCGGAAGCGCGCGGTAGGCCTTGATGAACGCTTCCTGGGTGACGTCCTCGACCTCCGTCGGGTCCCGCACCAGCCGCGACAGCAGGCGCTGCAGCTTGCGCTCGTACTTGCTGACAAGGAGCTCGAAGGCAAGCTTGTCGCCGCGCTGCGCACGTTCGACCAGCTGCTGGTCGACTTCGCGATCGCTCATGCCCCGCCCCCGCCCGCGGGTGGGCGTGCGAGGGCGGTGGGAAGGCGATCGCGTCCATCCCTCCCTGACCGTCCGACACGCCCGGAAGTTCCGCGCGGTGCAACGATCCGGCCCGTTCGTCCGGTCGCAAGCCCCCACTGCAACCCCACCCTCAGGCGCCGCAGCGCCTCGGGCGAACAGCCGCCTGGCGTCAGCACGACGGTCCGCCTGCCGCGCCCGTGGGGCCCGACGAGGCGCAGCAGAACCCAGCTGCCGAGACAGGCCGACCCGGCCGCAAGCCGCCAGCCCGCCACGCCGGCATCGGGCCGCAGCCCGAAGACCGCACCGCCCGGGGTGAGCTCGATCCCGGCCAGGGCCGAGTCCCCGCCGCGCAGCGCAAGGCGCCAGATCGCCCGCGCGGTCAGCAGCAGCAGCGCAATGACCGCAAAGGCCGCGATCGCCGGCCGATCGGCCAGCGCCAGGGCCGCGGCAAGCGCAGACAGCGAACCGACCGCCCCGAGCAGCACGGCCAGCGGTCTGTCGGGCCACAGCCGCAGCGCCCAGGGGCCCCGCCCCTTGCGCTCCGGCCAGCCGGACTTGTCGTCCAGGGGCTCGGGGGGCGGCACGGGAATCAGTCGATGCGAACGCCCGCGTCGCGCACCACGCGCGCGTACTTGGCGATCTCGCTGCGAAGGAAGGCCCCGAACGCTTCGGCCGAGCTGCCCACCGGCGTGAGACCAAGCTGTGCGAGGCGCTCGCGCGCCTCGGATGCGCGCACCGCACGCGCGATTTCGGCGGACAGCCGGCGCGCGACCTCTGCGGGAACCGCCGCGTTGGTCAGCGCGCCGAACCAGGATGCGGACTCGAAACCGGCGAAGCCGGACTCCTGGAGCGTCGGGAGGTCGGGCCATCCTTCGATGCGCTGCGCAGTCGCCACCGCCACCGCTCGCATCCGGCCGGCCTTGAGGTGCGGGGCGACATCGGTGAGGTTGGCGAACATCAGTTCGATGTGTCCGCCGAGCATCGCCTGCACCGCGGGCGCCGACCCCTGGAAAGGAACGTGCACCAGCTGGATGCCGGCCTGCAGCCGGTACATCTCGCCGGCCAGATGCTGCGCGGTTCCGGGCCCCACCGACGCATAGTTAAGTTCGCCGGGCCGCCTGCGGCCTATCACGGCAAGTTCCTGGACCGACCGTACCGGTAGCGACGGATGCACGACCAGCAGGTGCGGCGTGGTCGCGGCCAGCGTGAGCGGGGCGAAGTCGCGCACGATGTCGTAGGGCAGCCGGGGCTGGACGGCCGGCTGGATGGTGAAGCTGTTGGCGACCATCAGCACCGTGTGCCCGTCGGGCACGGCCTTGGCCGCGAAATCGGTCCCGATCACCGTGCCACCCCCCGGCCGGTTTTCGACGATCATCGCCTGTCCGAGCGGCTCGGCGACGCGCTGCGCAATCACGCGCGCAAGCTGGTCGAGCGCGCCCCCCGCGGGAAATGGCACCACGGCCCGGATCGGGCGCTGGGGCCAGCCGGATTGCGCAGCCGCCGACGCCGAGGTCGCCAGCGCGCAGGCGGCGAGGAGCGCCGCGGCGACACGGGACGGGGATGGAACGGGCATCGACTCGACTCCGACGGTCACGCAGGAGAGCAAGCCCAGTCTGCCAAACCCGGCCACAGCGCTCAAGGCGCGCGGGCCTGCCCTGCGTGCCGGTTATGATCCCGCCACACCGCTCCCGCAGGCGCCGCGGTTCGCCGTGCGCCGAGTCGCCTCGCCCGAACA
>JBIPNU010000209.1:0-5137 GCA_044370615.1 Burkholderiales bacterium | reverse complement strand
GCGGTCGAGCGTCGCGCCGATCTGGCGACCGTCGGTGAAGGCCACGGCCGCGGGGCCGTCCCACGGCTCCATCATGGCCGCGTGGTATTCGTAGAACGCTCGCCGTGCCGGGTCCATCAGCGAGTGCCCTTCCCAGGCCTCCGGGATCAGCAGCATCATCGCGTGCGCGAGCGAGTAGCCGGCCATCACCAGCAGCTCGAGCGCGTTGTCGAACGACGCGGAGTCGGACTGGCCGTCGTAGATGAGCGGCCAGACCTTGGCGAGGTCGTCGCCCAGCACCGGCGAGGAAATGGCCGCCTGCCGCGCACGGATCCAGTTCACGTTGCCGCGCAGGGTGTTGATCTCCCCGTTGTGGGCGATCATGCGGAACGGGTGCGCGAGATCCCAGGTGGGGAACGTATTGGTCGAGAAGCGCTGGTGGACGAGCGCCAGCGCGGACTGCAGCCGGGCGTCCTTCAGGTCGAGGAAGTAGTCGGCCATGCTCTCGGCGAGCAGCATGCCCTTGTAGACCAGGGTGCGCGCCGACATCGACGGCACGTAGAACTCCTTGCCGTGCGCGAGGTGCAGCGCCTGGATGCTGTGGCCGGACGACTTGCGGATGATGTAGAGCTTGCGCTCCAGCGCATCGGTGACGGTGACCTCGGCGCCGCGCCCGATGAACACCTGGCGCACGACCGGTTCGATCGGCTTCACGCTCTCGCCCAGCACGCTGCTGTCGACCGGGACGTCGCGCCAGCCGAGCAGCACCTGGCCCTCGGCGCCGATCGCGCGCTCGATTTCGCGTTCGCAGGCATAGCGGCTGGCAGGCTCGCGCGGCAGGAAGACCATCCCCACGCCGTACTCGCCCGGCGGGGGGAGATCGACCCCCTGGAGCGCCATCTCCTCGCGCAGGAAGGCGTCGGGCAGCTGGATCAGGATGCCAGCGCCATCGCTCGCCTTCGGGTCTGCCCCGACTGCGCCGCGATGGGTGAGGTTCTTCAGGATCTGCAGGCCCTGTTCGACGATGCCGTGGCTCTTCTGGCCGCGGATGTGCGCGACGAAGCCCACGCCGCAGGCGTCATGCTCGTTCGCCGGGTCGTACAGGCCCTGGCGGGCGGGGGGCAGCGAAGGCGTCGGATCACTCATGGCCAACCTCTAGACGGGGCACCGCGGAGTCGGGCGGAGGCACATCCGGCCGCGTGAGGGCGGCGGGGACGACAAGGGCCGCTGCGAGCGGCCCCGGGACGACGGCGTGCCGCGTGCGGCGCCGTGCTGTACCTGACCCGCCGGCAGGGTGATGGGTCAGCCGGGCGGGCTCAGGCAGTGCCGACCGGCCAAAGGCCGCCCGGTCGCCCGAGGGCGACGACGGCCGATCCACCGATCGTTCCAGTCGAACCCCGTAGTCTAGCCGTCGCGGGCGAGACCGGCAATCAGGAGCGGGATGCCGGGGCCTTCAGCCGGCGGTTTCCTCGATGCCGAACAGCCGCCGGTGCTCGCGGATCGCATAGCGATCGGTCATCCCGGCGATGTAGTCGGCAACTGCCCGCGCCGGATCCTGTCGGGCGCGGGCCTGGTCCTGCGGCGGCAGCAGCCTGGGGTCGGACACGAAGGCCTGGAAAAGCTCGCTGACGATCCGTCGTGCCTTGGCGCTCATCCGCAGCACCCGGTAGTGCCGGTAGAGCGCATCGCGCAGGAACTGCTTGAGCTCGGCATGCTCCGCGGCCATCGAGTCGCCGAAGCCGACGAGCGGGGGCGCGGCGCGGACTTCGTCGACGGACGCGGGATTGACGTCCGCGATTCGCCGGCGGGTCTCGCGGGTGAGATCGACGACCAGCGAGTTGATCATCCGGCGGATGGTCTCGTGGATCAGCCGCCGCCCGCCCAGGCCGGGATGGCGCGTGGTGACCTCGCGGGCATGGCGGGCGAAGATGCCGACCTCGCCGAGCAGGTCGAGCGTGATCAGGCCGGAGCGCAGCCCGTCGTCGACGTCATGGTTGTTGTAGGCCAGCTCGTCGGCGAGATTGGCAAGTTGCGCCTCCAGCGAGGGCTGGGTGCCGGAGAGGAAACGCTCGGCCACCGCACCCAGCTCGCGGGCGTTGCGCCGCGAGCAGTGCTTGAGGATGCCTTCGCGCGCCTCGAAGGTGAGGTTGAGTCCGTCGAACTCGGCGTAGCGTTCCTCGAGCACATCGACCACCCGCAACGACTGCAGGTTGTGCTCGAAGCCGCCGTGGTCGCGCATGCACTCGTTCAGCGCGTCCTGCCCGGCGTGTCCGAACGGCGTGTGCCCGAGATCGTGGGCGAGCGAGATCGCTTCGGTCAGCGGCTCGTTGAGGCCGAGATTGCGCGCAACCGAGCGCGCAATCTGCGCCACCTCGAGGCTGTGGGTGAGCCGGGTGCGGAACAGGTCGCCCTCGTGATTCACGAATACCTGGGTCTTGTATTCGAGGCGGCGAAACGCGGTCGAGTGGATGATGCGGTCGCGATCGCGCTGGTATTCGTCGCGCCCGACCGGCGAGGCCTCCGCGTGCACGCGCCCCCGGCTCGAACGCGGGTCCGCCGCCCAGGGTGCGAGCGGGGCGGGCGGCCATTCAGCCATGGCCAGTGCACTCCTCGAGGGTGGCGTCGAGCAGCGGAGAGGGGTAGTCGCCCGTGACCACGGCCTGGCCGAGCGCGCGCAGGAGCACGAGCCGGATCTGCCCGTCGCGGGTCTTCTTGTCGTGTGCCATCAGGGCGCGGTACGTGGTCACGCCAAGCGCGGGTGCCTCCAGCGGCAGCCCGGCTGCGCCCAGCACGCGCCGCACGCGCGCGACATCGGTCTCGGTCAGCCAGCCGAGGCGAGCCGACATCTCGGCCGCAAGCACTGTGCCGGCGGCGACTGCCTCGCCATGCAGCCAGGTGCCGTAGCCGGCAGCGGTCTCTATCGCGTGCCCGAACGTATGGCCGAGGTTGAGGGTCTCGCGCAGGCCCGCTTCGCGCTCGTCCTCGGCCACGACCTCGGCCTTGTGCTCGCAGGAGCGGCGGATCGCCCAGGCAAGCGCCTCGCGATCGCGCGCGAGCAGGGCCGGCAGGGTCGTCTCGAGCCAGTCGAGGAATGTCGTGTCGCGGATGAGGCCGTACTTGATCACCTCGGCGAGGCCCGCGGCGAATTCGCGGCCGGGGAGCGTGTCCAGCGTGGAGGTGTCCGCGAGCACCAGCCCGGGTTGGTGGAACGCGCCGATCATGTTCTTGCCGCGCGGATGGTTGATCGCGGTCTTGCCGCCCACCGAGCTGTCGACCTGCGCGAGCAGCGTGGTGGGAACCTGGATGAACGGGACCCCACGCTGCCAGGTGGCTGCGGCGAATCCGGCGAGATCGCCCACTACCCCTCCACCCAGCGCGATGATCGGGGTGCGCCGGTCGCACCCCGAATCCATGAGCTGGTCGAAGACCGTGTTGAGCGTCGCCCAGTCCTTGTACTGCTCGCCGTCGGGAAGCACCACCGGCATGGCCTGCGCGCCGCAGGCGGCGAGCGCATCGCACAGCGGCCGAAGGTAAAGCGGGGCGACGGTCGTGTTGGTCACGATTGCCGCGCGCCGCGCGCGGATCCACGGCCGCCAGACCTCCGCGTCGGACAGCAGGTCCGGGCCGATGAGGATCGGGTAGCTGCGCTCGCCGAGGTCGACATCGACCCGCGCGTGGATGGCGCTCATCGAGTCTCCGCCGCCACCGGCTGGCGAACGACGTCCTCGTGCTCGATGCGCTCCGCGAGGCGGGCGACCGTGGTCTTTACGCTGTCCTGGCTGCTGTCGAAGGTCAGGTGCGCGGTCTGCGCGTACAGGGGCTCACGCTGCGCGAGCAGTTCGGCGATGCGCTGGCGCGGATCGGCAGTCGCCAGCAGCGGACGACTGCGGTCGCGGCGGGTCCGCTGCCAGATGTCCTCGGCCGAGGCGCGCAGGTAGACGACCAGGCCCCGGCCGCGCAGCCGGTCGCGACTCTCGGGCGAGAGCACGGCGCCGCCCCCGGTAGCCAGCACCACGCCGGGCAATCGGGTCAGCTCGTCGATCATCGCGCGCTCGCGCTGCCTGAACCCGGCCTCGCCCTCGATCTCGAAGATGACCGGTATGGAGACGCCGCAGCGCGCCTCGATCTCGTGGTCCGCGTCGATGAACCGCCGCCCTAGTCGCTGGGCGAGCAGCCGACCGACCGATGTCTTGCCGGCGCCCATCATGCCGACCAGGAACACGCTGCGCGGCCCGGGCGGTGTCGCCGGGGCGGGCGGCTCGTGCGGGGGCTCGGGGATCGCGTCGGGCATGACCCGATTGTATCGCGCGGCCGGTCGCCTGCCCGGGCACCACCGCGTTGCGATCGGAGCCGGGGGGCGCCGGCCGGCCCCGGAATGCGAAGGCCCGCCGGAGCGGGCCTTCGCGGGTGAGCGGTCGCCGCTGGGATCAGAGCAGCGAAGGCCTGCGCAGCAGCGAGGACAGCCGGTCGTTCAGCACCCGCGGGGTGACGAAGATCAGCAGCTCACGCTTGTCGTCGACGATCGCGCGGTCGCGGAAAAGGAAACCCACGAACGGAATGTCACCCAGCACCGGCACCTTGTTGACCGTCTGCCGGGTGTCCTGGGTGTAGATGCCGCCGATCACCACCGTACCACCGTTCTCGACCAGCACCTGGGTGCTGATCTGGCGGGTGTTGATCGCGGGGCCCGAGGCGGTGTTCTGGCCGACGCTGTCGTTGTTGACGTTGAGCGTCATGATCACGTTGCCGTCGGGGGTGATCTGCGGACGCACCTTGAGCGACAGCGTGGCCTTCTTGAACTGCACGGCCGTGGCGCCGCTGGCGGTGGCCTGCTGGAAGGGAATTTCCGTACCCTGCTCGATCGTGGCCTCGATCTGGTCGGCGGTGATCACCCGAGGACTCGACACGATCCGGCCTCGACCCTCGGCCTGCAGCGCCTGCACCTCGAGGTTGAGGAAGCGGGTCGAGGTGTCGTTGAACACGATCACCGACATCGCGCCGGGCCGCGCACCGCCGATGTTCTGCGCCGGCAGCGAGACGCCGAGGCTCTGGGTGAGCGTCGGGATCGGGGTGGCGACCTGCGACGGCGTGCCGAGCAGGAAGGCGCTGGCCTCGAGCTGGCCGCCCACACCCATGCGCACGCTGTTGGTGAGCGTGG
>JBIPNU010000208.1:0-5141 GCA_044370615.1 Burkholderiales bacterium | reverse complement strand
ATGACCTTGGATACCCATTCCAGGGTCAAGCCGCTCGACAGGCCGAGGAAGTAGTTGCGGGTGACTCCAGCCAGCAGCGACAGGATCACCGGTACGACCAGGAACGCGCAGGTCGCTCCCGTGAAGGCGAACTGCAGCCAGAAGCGGAGCGTTCGCCGGCGGCGGGCGGGCGCGCTCATCCGGCCGCCGCCACCGAGGCTCCGCTCAGCGTACGCGCGATCGCGAGTACCGACCAGGTCAGCATGCCCAGCACGAAGGACAGGGCGGCGGCCATCGCGATGTTCGCCTGGAGCGTGAACTCGGTGTAGATCACCATCGGTACGACGTTGATGCGGGTGGCCAGGGTAAAAGCGGTTCCGAAGGCGCCCATGGCGGTCGCGAAGCAGATGGCGCCCGCAGCGATGAGCGCGGGACGCAGCCCGGGCAGCAGCACGTCGCGCACCACCTGCAGGGGCGAGGCGCCGAGCGATCGGGCGGCCTCCTCCAGCCTCGGGTCGAGCTTCTCTGCGGCGGCCATCACGGTGAGAAGGGTGCGCGGGATCGAGAAGTACACGTAGCCCATGAACAGACCGGCCATCGAGTAGGCGAATACCAGGCGCTCTCCGACCAGCCAGTCGGTCACCGCGGGGATGAGTCCCTGGCGACCGGCGAGCATGATCACCAGGAATCCGATCACGACACCCGGGAAGGCGAGCGGCAGCGTCAGCAGGGCAACCAGCAGGTCCCGTCCGGCGAACCGGTTGCGCTGCAGGAACACGCCTGTGACCCCGGAGACGACCAGTGTCACCAGCGTCACGGCCAGCGCGAGCGTGAGCGTGGAGGCGAAACTGCGCAGGTAGCGCGGTTCGCTCAGCACTGCGTGATAGGCCGACCAGCCCGTGTCACCGCTCGCGCCAATCAGGGCAAGACGGGCGAGCGGCAGCAGGAAGAAGGCCGCGAACACGATCGCGGCCGGCAGGATCAGCGCGACAAGCCTCGAAGACTCCCGCATCGCGCGTACTGTCGCTGCTCAGCCGACGTCGCGCTGGTAGCGTTCCGCGATCGCCTTTGCCGCGCCGGCCAGCCGGAACACGTCGACGGGTCGCGAGCGGGCATACTCCGCGTCGGGCAGGAACCGCGAACGGGCTTCGGACGACATTGCGGCGGGAAACACGGGCCGGAGAAACGCGTTGGCCCAGTGGCGTTGCCCCTCATCGGACAGTACGAAATCCAGCACACGGCGGCCATTGTCGGCGTTCGGGCCGCGAGCGACCAGTCCCATGATGTAGGGCAGCGAGACCGTTCCTTCCTGGGGGATCACGAACTGCACCGGCGCCTTGTCGGTGTACTGGCCCCGATAGGCGTTGAAGTCATAGTCGAGCAGGATCGGGATCTCGCCCGACAGCACGCGAGCGTAGGACGTCTGGGTGGGAACGATCGGCTGGTTGGCCTGGAGATCCCGGAAGAAGCGCATGGCCGGATCGAGGTTCTCGTAACTTCCGCCAAGGGACAGGTTGACTGCGATCACGCCGACCTGGCCGACCGCCGCGCTGGCCGGGTTGAGGTAGCCGACCATGCCGCGGTACTGGGGATTGAGCAGGTCTTTCCAGCTTCGCGGAACCGGTCGGTTGCGCAGGGCTGCCGTGTTGACGAACAGCCCGAGGGTGCCCGAGTGGATCGTGAACCAGAATCCGTCGGGGTCCTTGAACCCCGCCGGAATGTCGTTCCAGCGCTGCGGACGATAGGCAGCGAGTACGCCTGCCTCTCTCGCCTGTGGCCCGAACTGGCCACCGAGGTAGGTGACGTCGGCTACCGGATTGCCGCGTTCGGCAATGAGGGCGGCGAGCGACTGGCCCGAGTTCTTGTTGTCGGGGGGTACCACGATCCCGGTACGTTGCCCGATCAGCTTGAGCATGCCACCCCAGTCGGCCCACTCTGGCGGGCAGTTGTAACAGATTGCCCGGCTGGGCTGGGCGAACGCCTTCAGCGGGCGCCACAAGGTCGCACCGGCGGTGGCGGTACCCGTCGCGCCAAGCACGAATCGACGACGATCCATCAAGCGTCTCCCGGTGTATGAGTGTTCTCTCAAGCCGGCGGGAGGCTATCGTCGGCAGGTTACCGGTGTGTGACGCGCCGCCGGCAGCGGGCGAAGCCGCGCGGGATGGAGGCGGCGTCGACCATCGCTGCGACCGATCACCTGCAAGGACCTGCAAGGTCGCCTGGACGCTCGCTGCCCGGCGACGCGCCGATCGCGCGGGCGAGTGCCCCCACAGTGACGTCCGGTTGGTGGATCGCCCTGTTCGAGGCGGGTACGCCGTGTTCCTGAGCGGGGCTCCAGCCCGCATTCCGGGTCGATGAACGTGCGACTGTCCGCCGGCTTCACCGTTCGGCCGGATGGAGTCGACTGCGCTCGACCGTCACCGAGCGGCTCTCGTCGGAGAAGGTGATGTCACCGTCCTGCACCAGGCACTGCAGCCGCATCGTGCGCTGTGCCATCGCCGCGAGCGCCTGGCTGGTGGCGGGCGCGATCCGCCACACCGTGAGCGCGGGCAGCGCGGCGAGCTCGGCGCGCGCGCCGGCCCACCAGAGTTCCACGCCTCGCCCATAGGCATGCACGTGCACCTCGCGGCTGCGTCCGGCCGCGCGCCGCAGCACACGCGACTCGGGCAGGCCGACTTCGATCCACTGCTCGATCGCGCCGGTGAGGTCGCGTCGCCACAGGCCGGGCTCGTCATCGGCGGCCACGTCGCCGGCGAAGGCCAGCGCGGCATCGGCGTGCAGCGCGTAGGCGAGCATGCGTACCATCATCCGCTCGTCGGTCTCCGAGGGATGACGCGCGAGCGTGAGCGCGTGGGTGTCGTAGTAGCCGCGGTCGAGGTCGCTCACCTGCAGTTCGGCCTTGAAGACCGTGGCCTTCAGCGCCATCTGCGGCCCCTGGTCGAGCGCCGAGGGCCCTGGCCGATGCCGTGCGTCTCAGTGGCCGGCATCGGAGGGCGCTGCCGCGGCGAGCGTCTCGTCGAACTGGCCATCGATCAGCACGTAGAGCATCCGGCACGGCTTGTCCGAGCGGTTGCTCCACGCGTGGTTGGTGCCGCACTGGATCACGACGTCGCCCGCCTCGAGCTCGACATCCTCGTGATCGAGCACCAGCGTGACGCGCCCTTCGAGCACCACCGCGTAGTCCAGCGTCTCGGTACGATGCATCATCGGGTGGCGGCCGCCACGACCGAAGGTGGCCGCACCTTCGTTGCCCATCGCGCGAAACACCTCGCGCGCGCGCTCCGGGTCCAGTGTACGCACGGCCTCGGGCTCGGGCGCCAGCTCGGAGATGCGAAATACCGTGCCGCCCGGCAGCGGGTGGATCTGCTTCGGCCCGCCGGTTGGATCTTCCATCGACGCGCGCAGCACCACCGGGGTGGCGGCGGTCTTCCACACGTCAGTGGACACATGGCCGGGGCGCAGGGGATTGGTGCGCACGGCCGGCGCGGCTTCGTCGGCGATGACTACCGCGTGGCCGTTCGCGTCGTGGCCGGTGATCACGCGGCGGACGCGGCGGCCGGGGAGGGAAGCGGGTGCGTTGTGGGACATGGTCGATCTCGGATGGCGGGAGAAGGTTCGATTCGGGGCCGCCTCGGGCTTGAGGCGGGAGAGCGGCGGTTCGGATCACGTCCGAGGGGGCGAGGGCCGCGGATGCGCGCGGCAGGGGGCGAGGTCCGATTCGGGTCAGGCATCGGTTCGGATCAGGGAGCGGTTCGGATCAGCGTTCGAGGGCCGAGGTTACGCACGGATCATGGGCGGGCAAGGATCGCGGGCGGAGCGGATCAAGGGTGGCTGCGCCCTGCGAGCGGGGCGCATCGGGGTCGGGCGTGGCGCAAGGATCGAGACGGCGGTCGACATCGACCGCGAGCGAGCACCCAAGGGTAGCAAGGCCCGAAGGACCGCACGGCCCGATACGCCGCGCGGGCGGTTACCGGATCAAGGCCCGCGCACGCCCGGGGCCGTGTCCTTGCGACCGCCAGCCCTCGGCGGGGCCGCGCGCCACGGCGCGCACCGTTCGCTCGCGCGACGGGCGGATCATGCCCCGAGACGGCTATTCCGGCTGGAAGCCCGCCTGCTTCACCATGTCGGCGAAACGCGCGAGCGAGCCTTCGAAGAAGCGGCGGAACTGCTCTGGCGTGCTGCCCTCGGGCTCCACGTTGAGAGCGCGCAGCCGGTCGTTCGTGGCCGGCTCCCGGATCACTGCCGCGACCTCCTGCTGTAGCCGGGTGACGATCGCCGAGGGCGTCCGCGCGGGGAAGAAGACGCCGTACCAGCTCATCGCGTCCAGTTCCATGCCGGGCACGCCGACCTCGGCGAGCGTTGGCAGGTCGGGAAGGAACGGCGCCCGCTTCGAACCCGTGTAGGCGAGTGCGCGCAGCCGGCCGCCCGCGATGTGCTGCAGCGACAGCGGGGGCGTGATGAACATCATCTGGATTTCCCCCGAGATCACCGCAGCGATCGCCGGGCCGGAGCCCTTGTACGGCGTGTGCACGATGTCGAGTCCGGTGCGGCGCGCGAACATCGCCCCGGCGAGCTGGATCGGACTGCCGGGACCGGGCGAGCCGAACGCGTACTGGTTGCCCGGGCGCTTCGCGAGCGCGACGAAGTCGGAGACCGACTTCGCCGGCAGCGACGGGTTGATCACCAGGATGTAGCCCTCGCCCGAGCCGATGTTGGTCACCGGAACGAAATCGCGCCGCACGTCGAACGGCTGCTTGCGCTGGGTGCTCGGGTTCACGGCGAACGATGCCGAGGTCAGCAGCGCGGTGTGGCCGTCGGCCGGTGCCCGCGCCACCAGTTCCGCCCCGATGTTCCCGTTCGCACCCGGGCGGTTGTCGACGATGAATGGCTGGCCGAGCCTCGCCCCCAGTGGCTGGGCGACGATACGGGCGACCGAGTCCGGGGCGCCCGGGCCGAAGCCGACCACCACGCGCACCGGCCGCAAGGGCCAGGCGCCCGCGCCGGGCTGGGCGTTCGCCAGGGGCGGCATGGCGACCGCAAGGCCGACCAGCGCGGCGACCAGCGACGGCGCGCGGGCGTCGCGCGGGGTGGCCCGAGGCGCAGCGAAGGCAGGGGCAGGAGCAGGGATCATGGCGGGGCGTGGTCGGTCAAGGGATGGAGGA
>JBIPNU010000205.1:0-5184 GCA_044370615.1 Burkholderiales bacterium | reverse complement strand
GATCAGCCCGGCGTTGAGGTCGGCATCGATCGCCATCTGCTTGCCGGGCATCGCATCGAGCGTGAACCTCGCGGCCACCTCGGCGATGCGCCCGGCGCCCTTGGTGATCACCACGAAGTTGATCACCACCAGGATCACGAACACGATCAGGCCGACCGCGTAGTTGCCGCCGATCAGGAAGTGGCCGAAGGCCTCGATGACCTGACCGGCCGCGTCGGGGCCGGTGTGCCCCTCGAGCAGGATCACCCGGGTCGAGGCGACGTTGAGCGACAGTCGCAGCAGGGTGGTGATGAGCAGGATGGTCGGGAACACCGAGAACTCGAGCGGCCGCAGCGCGTAGAGCGCCACCAGCAGCACGATCACCGACAGCGCGATGTTGAAGGTGAAGAGGAGGTCGAGCAGCAGCGTGGGCAGCGGCAGCACCATCATTGCCAGCACGAGCACGATGAGCAGCGGCGCGGCCAGACGGTTGAGCTGCAGGCCGCTGCCCGCGGGCACGCCGGCGGGAATGGGGAGGGGGGAAGGCGGCAGGGCCACGGGGTCGTCTGCCTCAGGCCGGGCCGGTCATCGCGCGCCCGGCGACGGGCGCCAGCGCTCCCGCGTCGGCATCCGCGTCGGGGCCGGGATCGAGTTCCGCGGGCACTTCGAGCTCCTCGGGCCGGGCCGGCGCGGCGACGCCGTAGTCGCGCGCGAGGCGCAACTGGTAGACCCAGGCCAGCACCTCGGCCACCGCGCCGTAGAGCGCGGCGGGCACCGCCTCGCCCAGCTCCGCATGCCGGTGCAGCGCGCGCGCCAGCGGCGGGGCCTGCAGCACCGGCACCGAGTGCTCGCGCGCCGTCTCGAGGATACGCTCGGCCACCTCGCGCGCGCCCTTGGCCACCACTTCGGGGGCGCGCATCCGGCCTTCCTGGTAGCGCAGCGCCACCGCGTAGTGGGTCGGGTTGGTCACCACCACGTCCGCGCGCGGTACCTCGGCCATCATCCGCCGCCGCGCCATGTCGCGCTGCAGCTGGCGGATGCGGCCGCGCAGCTCGGGGCTACCCTCGGTCTCGCGCGCCTCCTTGCGCACTTCCTCGCGGGTCATGCGCAGCTGCTTCGCGTGCTGCCAGAGCTGGAAGGGCACGTCGATCACCACGACCAGCAGCAGCACGAGCATCACGGCGACGAAAGCCGCGCGCAGCAGGCCGACCATGTCGACCAGCGCGCCGGGCAGCGGCTGCGCGGCGAGCAGCGCGAAGGTCTCGGCCTGGTCCCACAGGACGGCCACCAGCACCCCGCCCAGCAGCACGGTCTTGAGTACCGCCTTGGCGAGCTCGATGGCGCCTTGCCATGAAAAGGTGCGGCTCACCCAGGCAAGCGGGCTCATGCGGCTTGCCCGCGGCTCGAGCGCCTGCGGACTGAACAGCCAGCCGGACAGCAGCATCGGCGCGATCAGCGCCACCAGCAGGCTCGCGCCCAGCAGCGGGGCGATCACCAGCAGCGCATGGGCGAAGAGATCGCGCAGCTGCGCGAGCGCCGCGGCCGGATCAAGCATCACGGCGCGGTCCGGGGCGAGCGCGTGCCGGACCAGCGTCTGCAGGCCGTCGACGATCCCGGCGCCTGCGGTGAGCAGCAATACGCCGGGGACCATCACCATCAGGAAGGTGGTGAGCTCGAGCGAACGGGCGACCTGTCCCTGCTCGCGCGCTTCTTCAAGGCGCCGCGGGCTTGCCGGTTCTGTTCTTTCGAGGTCGCTCTGCTGGTCTTCCGCCATGGTCGGGAAAGCCGTTTAGCGATGGTAGCACGCGACCGGCGCCGCGGCGGTACCCGGGCCCTCGCGACCGGTGCACCGCCGCGGTGGATCGCCAGCCCACGCCAGCGGCGGGATCGTGCTAACTTCCGCCGCTCTTCTCCCGTGTCGCGGCCGCTCCCGGCCCGGCCTCTCGATGCCCGATCACCGCGAACCCGTCCGCAGCGAACTGTTCCCGCCGCTCGAACCCCATGCCACCGGGATGCTGCGGCTGGATGGCCTGCACCAGATGTACTGGGAGCAGTCGGGCAACCCGGCCGGCGTGCCGGTGGTTTTCCTGCACGGGGGTCCGGGGGCCGGCAGTTCGCCCGAGCACCGCCGGTTCTTCGATCCCGCCTTCTACCGGATCATCGTGCTCGACCAGCGCGGCTCGGGTCGCTCGCTCCCGCACGGAGAGTTGCGCGACAACACCACCGGGCACCTGATCGCCGACCTGGAGCGACTGCGCGAACACCTGGGCGTCCAGCGCTGGCTGGTCTTCGGCGGCTCATGGGGCAGCACCCTCGCGCTCGCCTACGCCCAGGCCTGGCCGGACCGCTGCCTCGGTCTGGTGCTGCGCGGCATCTTCCTCTGCCGGCCCTCGGAGATCGACTGGTTCCTGTACGGCCTGCGCACGCTGTTCCCGGAGGCCTGGCAGGCGTTCGTCGCCCCGCTGGCCCCGGCCGAACGCGACGACATCCTCGGCGCCTATCACCGTCGGCTGACCGACCCCTCGCCGGCGGTGCATCTGCCCGCTGCGCGCGCCTGGAGCGTATACGAGGGCAGCTGCTCGACCCTGCTGCCCAGCCCGGAGACGGTGTCCTATTTCGCCGGCGACACCGTGGCGCTGGGGCTGGCCCGGATCGAGGCGCACTATTTCATCAACCGCATCTTCCTGCCGGAGAATGCGCTGCTCGACCGCGTCGACCGGATCCGCCACCTGCCCGCGGTGATCGTTCAGGGACGCTACGACGCGGTCTGCCCGATCGTGAGCGCCGACGACCTGCACCGGGCCTGGCCGCAGGCGCGCTACGTCGTCGTGCCCGACGCCGGCCACTCGGCCTGGGAGCCGGGCATCCGCGCCGAGCTCGTCCGCGCCACCGAACACTTCCGGCGCCAGCTCGCTGCCTGAACCCCGGGCCCGGCGCCCCTGCCCATCCCGCGCCAGGCGCCGAGCCGCGCGGCTCCACGCCCTCGTTCCCCCTCCCTTCCGGAACTCTCGCCCCGATGAAACTCCTGACCTACCGCCCGCAGGGCACCTCCGACACCACGCTGGGCGTGCTGGACGCCGCGGGCGACCAGCTCGTCGACATCGCCGCCAGCGCGCGCGCGGCCGCCGTCTCGCTGCCGTTCGCCGCCGGCAGCATGCTCTCGCTGATCGAAAGCGGCGAGGCCGGAGTCGCGGCGCTGCGCGGGCTCCTCGCCCACGCCGCGGCGCAGCGCGTCCCGCTGGCCTCGGTACACGTGTGCGCGCCGATCCCGCGGCTGCCGCGCAATGTCTACTGCGTGGGCTGGAACTACCTCGACCACTTCAACGAGGGCGCCGCGCACCGCAAGACCCCGGTCGACCTGCCCGACCATCCCGCGTTCTTCACGAAGGCCTCGAACTCGGTCAACGGTCCGACCGACCCCATCCCCTACGACGCGAAGGTGAGCGAGAAGATCGACTGGGAGTGCGAACTCGCGCTGGTCATCGGTCGGCGCGGGCGCAACATCCCCGAGGCCGAGGCGATGGCCCACGTGTTCGGCTACACCGTCGTCAACGACGTGACCGCCCGCGACATGCAGCGCTATCACGGCAACCAGTGGTTCAAGGGCAAGAGCCTGGATGGCTCCTGCCCGATGGGCCCGGTGATCGTCACCGCCGATTCGATCGCCCCCGAGTCGCTGGACATCTGTACCCGGGTCAACGGCGAGGTCAAGCAGCAGTCGAGCACGCGGCATCTCTACTTCAAGCTGCCGCGCCTGATCGCCGAACTGTCGCTCGGGCTCACGCTCGAGCCGGGCGACGTGATCTCCACCGGCACGCCGCAGGGCGTAGGCTATGCCCGCACGCCCCCCGAATTCCTCAAGCCCGGCGACCTCCTGGAGACCGAGGTCGAGGGCATCGGCATCCTGCGCAACCCGATCGTCGCCGTCGCGCACTGAATCTCTCCGGCGGGCAGCGCCGCCGCCTGCAGCCCTCTCGAGGAGCAAGCCCATGCGAACCGAAGTCCACGTGCACGGCAGCATCGTGCTGGTCGAAGGCGTCACCGCCAGCCAGGTCGAGGGGGCGCTGCGGCCCTGGCTCGACTACCTCGACGTCGCTTCGTTCAAGGAGGCGCGCAGCCTCGAGCAGGACGAACCGGGCATCGTGTTCGACCGCAAGCGCTATGTGCTCGAGGTGTGCTGGACCGGCGATGTGGGCCGCAACTTCCAGGGCGTGCTCGGCGACGCGCTCGCCGCGCTCGGGCCGCTGTCGGAGGAGGCGGCCACCATCGAGATCACCTACTTCCACGACAAGGGTGACGAGGTGCAGCTGATGTTCGTCGGCCCGACACCCCAGGCGATCCACGACCTGCAGCGCCGCCTGATGGTCGAGGAAGTCTCCAACCTGCTCGGACGACAGTTCGGCGCCGAGGACGTCTCGCAGGTCGCCGCCGTCATCAACCGCCTGTTCGCCGAGGACTGGCAACGCAAGCAGGCGGCGGGCGAGACCGCTGTGGCCACGGCCACGCAGCCGCACACCCGGCCCAAGCAGCTGCACTGACGCGGGGCCGCGCGGATCGCACAGCGCCGTCCGGATCAGGCCGACAGGTCGACGCCGCTCGGCGGAGGATCCTCGGCACGCCGGCGGCGGACGCGACGGTCGCGTCCGCTGCGCGTGTCGAGCAGCACCGCCGCCTCCTGCCGGCGTCGCTCCGCCCCGGAACGGCGCGAGGGCTGCTGTCGCCGACCGGGCGCGATCGGGCCCGGGGGCGGGGGCTGGGGGACCGGTGACTCCTCGGCCCCGGCAACACCGCGCCCCTCGACCGCGGTCGGCGGGCGGGCCGGCTGCACCGGGGCGATGTCCGCGCGCCCGGCGGGCGGCGCCGGCGAAGTGGGGATCGTCGGAAACTGCATGGCCCGTCCTCTGCTACTCGCCCGGACGCGCGGCCTTTGCCGCACTCGCCAGGCTGTCCAGCGCCGACTTCTGCATCTCGAGCGTGCGGATCGTCATCTCGAGCATCGACAGGTTGGTGCGCAGCCACTGGCCCACCACCTGCAGATCCGCGATCCGCCGCTCGACTTCCTTCGGATCGGCGGTCGGTGCGAACCATGACGGGACGCCAGGCATCCCTGCAAACGGCCCGGTGCCGGGGACGGCTGGATTCAGTCCGTAGGTTTCGGGCGACCAGACCGTGCGCAGCCACTCCATGAAGTCGGCAGGTCCCTGG
>JBIPNU010000204.1:0-5201 GCA_044370615.1 Burkholderiales bacterium | reverse complement strand
TCGAACAGGGACGGGTGCTCTTCGCGCATGGCCGCGTGCGCGGCGAGCGAGCTGGTGACGATGCTCATGCCGCCGCTTGCGGCCGGGTTGTAGCAGGCGAGCGCAACGAAGTCGGCAGAGTCGGTGTGGAAGTCGAGTTCGGCGTTGGAGCTGTAGCCGCGCCCGGTCGTCGTGCGGTAGGCCGCACCGGTGTCGCGTACCTCCGACAGGTAGTGGGTGGCCTTGCCCTGCGGCCGGCCCACGCCCATGTGCAGGCCCAGCGCCCACGCCAGAAGGCCGAAGCGCTTCTCGTCCAGCCCCTCGCGCGGCAGCCCCTTGAGCAGCGCGAAGCCGCGCCCATGGCGTGCCTGCCTGACCGCAGCGGCCAGGGGTGCTGCGGCGGCGCCCAGGTCGAACTCGTCGCGTCGGTAGTCGAGCAGTGGGCGATCGGGGGCCCAGGCGCGGTCGACGGCGGCGCGCAGGTCGCGGCGCGCGTGCTCGTCGAGTCGAAGCACCCAGCGCGTGTCGGCGGCGAGTTCCTCGGCGTTCCAGCGGGTGGGCAGGTCCGGGGTGGCGGCAACGGTGTTCATGGCGATCGAGGCGTTGGATGGGAGAGTGCGGAACTCGGGATGCCCGCTGCGGAGGACGGAGCCGGCCGCGGCCGGCGGGACAGTCGGGATGGCTGGCACGAACGCCACGGACCGCGCGATCCGACCCAAGGGCGGGCGTGGACCTGGCGCAGGCGCGGGGGCGAGCGGCGAAGAGCGAGCAGGGTGGAACGAAGAGCTGGGAGCCAACAGCGGTGAGCGGGGAGCGAGTCGACGGGCAACGGGTGACGGGTGACGGGTGACGGTTGTCTGGCGTCTGGTGTCTGGTGTCGGGCGTCGCGGGAGAAGGGGTGAACGGGCGAGCGGTGGGGGTGGGGTGGTTCTGGCGCGGCGCCTCAGCCAGCGCGCAGATGCTCGTCGAAGAAGCCCATCCACGCATCGAACGCCGCCTGCTGCACCGGGTCCGGATGCAGGCGGCCGTCCGCCCCGGGGTAGAGGAACGCATAGCCGTGGTCGGGGTGGGCATGGCAGGCCCAGCGCGACGGACCGCCCGCGTCGAGCATCCATTCGTGCACGAGCTGGAAGATGCCCTGCAGGTGGTCACCCTCCCGGCCCAGGTGCAGCAGCGGCGTGCGGATGTGCTCGAGGCGGGCCATCGCCTGCTCGCGACTGGCGTGACGACGCACGACCTCGATGTCGTGGTACTGGAGTTCGCCGTCGAGGCGCGGCGCGCTGGCGGTCGTGTCCACCGACAGGAATTCGTGCGAGGCGCCCTCGGCGATCACCCCGCAGGCGATGGTTGCGCCGGCGGCCAGCGCCTTGAGGATCATCTCCCCACCGTGGCTTACGCCGATCGCGCCGATGGCTTCGGGGCGCACCCATGGCTGGGCGGCGAGGTAGCGCCAGACCGCCGCGAGATCGTCGGAGTCGAGCGTGGCGGCCGACTTGAGCGTGAGGCCTTCGCCGCCGCTGATGTCGTCGGCCAGGTTGACCGCCGGGCCCTGTCGCCCGTACAGGCGCGGCACCTCGTTGCGGTAGTTCACGCAGGCGACCGCGTAGCCGCGCGCGATCATCAGGTCCTGCATCGGGGCCAGCCGCGCAACCTCGCGCAGCAGGTGCGGCAGCCCGCCGCGCCCGTCGCCGCGTCCCATCGTGATCACCGGGAAGGGGCCCTCGCCCGACGGGCGACGCACCACGATCGGCACGTAGACCTCGTCCTGGGTCAGCACGAAGATGGCGTGCGCCGGATGCGGGGAACCGTCAACCGGTACCGCATGTGCGTAGCCGTGAGGGGGCGGGATGTCCGCGGGCAGGGAGGCAGGCATCCGGCAAGTGTAGACCCAAGCCGCCGGTCGGGTCGCACGCCCCGGCTGGCAGCCTGCCTGCCGGGCCTGCGCCGCACCGAGGGGCGCGATACAGTGCCGGCGTGTTCCCCGATCCTCTCCGCGGAAGCGACATCCGCCCCTCGTCCGCCGCATGCGCGGCCCGACGCGGGCGACGCGCCGGCGCGCGCGAGCGAGGGCTGGCCGGTCGCTGCCTCGCCGCGGTGCTGCTCGGTGCCGCGGTGCCGGCGCCCGCGTCGACCTGTCCCCCCGCCCTGGTCGGCGGGCAGCCGCGCTTCGAGATTCGCGGCGCGCTCGTCCTCGACCGGGCGTCCGGTCTGCTGTGGCAGCGCTGCAGCGTCGGCCAGCGCTTCGAGGCGTCGTTCGGGGGTTGCGTCGGACAGCCGCAGCTGCTGCGACACGCCGATGCGCGGATACAGGCCCGCGCGCTGGGCGAAGGCTGGCGCCTGCCGAGCGTGAACGAACTGCGCAGCCTGGTCGATCCCCGATGCGGCGTGCCGACGATCGACCCGCAGGCCTTCCCCGGCTTCGGCTATCCGCCGCAGCAGGGCATGCCCTACTGGACCGGTACGCCGTTCGAGACCGTGCCGGGCATGAGCTACCACGTCGACTTCTCGGCGGGCGATGTCGACGTTCGCACGCGCGGCTTCGCGCTGGGCGTGTTGCCGGTGCGCGGGTCGCGCTGAGCCGGGCCGCCGGGCGGTCGAGGCCGGTCGAAGGGCGGTGGTATAAAGCGTAAACGCCGCGTCCGGACAGGCAGGCAGCGGCGAACTCAGGAGGAGACTTGATGGCCAGGACGATCGCACTCACCGTCAATGGGCGTGCGAGGCGCGTGCAGGTCGACGACCCGTCGATGCCGCTGCTCTACGCGCTGCGCAACGACCTCGGGCTGAAGGGGCTGCACTTCGGTTGCGGGCTGGCCCAGTGCGGCGCTTGCACGGTGCAGGTTGACGCGACGGCGGTGCGATCGTGCGCGCTGCCGGTGGCGCAGGCCGAGGGCAAGCGCATCACCACGCTCGAAGGGATCGGGAGCCCCGGCCGCCTGCACCCGCTGCAGCAGGCCTTCATCGACGAGCAGGCCGCCCAGTGCGGCTACTGCACCGGCGGCCTGATCATGCAGGCGAAGGCCCTGCTGGAGTCGAAGCGCTCGCCCAGCGACGAGGACATCCGCCAGGCGCTGGCCGGGAATCTGTGTCGTTGCGGTTCGCAGCTGCGGGTGTTGCGGGCGGTGCGGCGCGCCGCCCGCGCGATGGCCTGAGGAGCGCTCGCGATGGACAGGACGATGATGATCGACCGCCGCGGTTTTCTGGCTGCGGGCGGGATGCTGTGCGTGGGGTTCTCGTTGACCTCCGGACAGGCACGGGCGCAGGGCTTCCAGGCGGTGCGCGGCCTGGGGCTCGCGGAGGTGGACACCTTCCTCGCGGTGGCTGCGGACGGTCGCGTGACGCTGTACTCGGGCAAGGTCGACCTCGGCACCGGGGTTCGCACTGCGCTCATGCAGATCGCCGCCGAGGAACTCGATCTGCCGCTGTCGCGGGTGAGCGTGGTGCAGGGCGACACCCTGCTCACGCCGGACCAGGGTGCCACCATCAGCAGCGTGTCGATCTCGCGCGGCGGCATCGAGGTGCGTCGCGCGGCGGCCACGGCGCGGGCGGCGCTGCTGTCGGCGGCAGCGCGCGAATTCGGCGTCCCCGTCGAGCAGCTTGTGACCGCCGACGGCGAGGTGCGTGCGCCCGATGGACGCGCGATCGGCTATGGCCGGCTGGTCGGCGACCGGCGCTTTGCACTCAAGGTGGATCCGAAGGCGAGGACGAAGGACCCATCGACCTACCGGCTGGTCGGCCACTCCGTTCCCCGGGTCGAGATTCCGGCGATGGTCACCGGGCAGTTCGAATTCATGCACGATGTGCGAGTGCCGGGCATGCTGCACGCGCGCGTCGTGCGTCCGCCGGCGATGCGCGGTCGCCTGGGCGAGGTCGACGACTCGGGCGCGCGCCGCATCCCCGGGTATGTTGCGACGGTGCGCGTGCGCGACTTCCTGGCCGTGGTTGCACGCGACGAGTGGGCGGCGGTCCGCGCCGCCCGGGCGCTGCGTGCGCAGTGGGCTCGCTGGGAGGGGTTGCCCGAGCAGTCCCGGTTGTGGGAGTCGGTGCGCTCCGCGCCCGTCGCGCGCGACGAGGTCACCCAGAACGTCGGCGATGCGCCCGCGATGATGGGCAAGGCCGTGCGCGTGCTTCGCTCCACCTTCGATTTCGCCATCCATACCCATGGGTCGATAGGACCTTCCTGCGCGATCGCGCAGTGGGAGGACGGACGACTCACCAGCTGGAGCGCTTCGCAGCAGACCCACGAGTTGCGCCGCCAGCTCGCCGATATGTTCGATATCGGTGCCGATCGGGTGCGCTGCCTGTACGTGGAAGGATCGGGCTGCTATGGCCGCAACGGGCACGAGGATGCAGCCGCCGATGCCGCGCTCGTCGCGCGCGAGGTGGGCGCCCCGGTTCGCGTGCAGTGGAGCCGCGAGGACGAACATGTCTGGGATCCCAAGGGTCCGCCGACGCTGATCGACTACGCGGCCGGGCTGGATGCAGCAGGCAACGTGGTCGCATGGACGGCGGAGGCCTGGATTCCGCAGGGCCAGTCGGTGTCGCGGGCCACCCTGGTCGCGGCGGAGCTCGGTGGCCTGCCGGTCGACGCCTCTCATCCCGGCAGCGTTCAGCAGCACCTCGCGATCCAGTACGCCTTTCCGAACATCCGCAGCGTGGCCCACCGGCTCGCGCATACCCCGTTCCGACCGTCGTGGATCCGCACGCCGGGACGCATGCAGAACACCTTCGGCAACGAGGTCTTCCTCGACGAACTCGCCCAGGCGAGCGGCGTGGACCCGCTCGAGTTCCGCCTGCGCCACCTGCCCGACGCGCGGGGGCGCGAGGTACTGCAGCGCGTGGCGACGCTCGCGCGCTGGACGCCGCGCGGGACGCCCCCGGGGGTCGCGCCGGCCGCGACCCGAGGGCGGCCGCTCGCCGGACGCGGGGTCTCGTACGTCAAGTACGAACTGGTACGCACCTACGTGGCCGTGGTGGCCGACGTCGAGGTCGACCCTGCGTCGGGTGCGGTGCGGGTGACCCGCGTGCACGTGGCCCACGACTGCGGCCAGGTCATCAACCCGGACGGGCTGCGCAACCAGATCGAAGGCTGCGTGATCCAGACGGCGAGCCGCACGCTGATCGAGGAGCTGCGTTTCGATCGGTCGACGGTCACCAGCCGCGACTGGGCCAGCTACCCGATCATGCGCTTCCCTGACATCCCCGACATCGCGATCGACATCATC
>JBIPNU010000203.1:0-5203 GCA_044370615.1 Burkholderiales bacterium | reverse complement strand
CGACGACCGCCTCACGCGTCCCCCTCCTCGCCGATCGGGCTGGCAGTGGCCCGCGCAAGGTAGCGCTGCGCCCAGCCCGGGCCACCCTCGGCGCGCACCCGGGCGAACAGCCGCTGCGCACGTGGGTCGGAGCGCAGCGCGGCGAGCACCAGCGGCGGGAAGCGACACTGCAGCCGCCAGGCGCGTCCCGGCTGGACCACATAGGCCTCGGCACCCGGGCGAAGGTCGCGGATGCGCGCGAGCTGCGCCTCGCTCAGTCCGAGCCGCTCGACATGCACCCGGCGCTGCGCATGCACATGGGGGTTGGCGAGCAGGATGCGCGTCGGAACGTTGTCGAGGACCGCAGGCAGCAACGGACTGTCCTCGATCTCGGCGAGCGACTGGGTGGCGAGGATCACCGCGGCGTTGCGCTTGCGCAGCGTGCGCAGCCAGTCGCCCAGGCGAGCGGCGAAGCGCGCATCGCCGAGCACGCTCCACGCCTCGTCGACGCAGACGAAGGCCGGCGCGCCGTCGAGCGCGCGCTCGAGCCGGTGGAACGCGTAGTCGAGGAAGGCACCCGCCACGGCCGGCTCGCGAAACAGCGCACCCAGCTCCAGGCAGGCAAGCGTGCCGAAGTCGAGATCGTCGTCGGCATGGTCGAAGCGGTGGGCGAATCCGCCCTCGCCTACCCACGGCGCGAGCGCGACGGCGAGCGACGATGGCAACAGGGCCGCGAGCGTGCGCAGCCGCCAGGTCGACGGCGGCTGGCAGGCGAGCAGGTCGATCGCATCGGTGAGCGCGCGCTGCGCGGCAGGCAATCCCGCCTCGTGTCCGAGCAGCAGCGCGACCCAGCGCGCCACCCACCGGCGCTCGTCCACCTCGCCCAGTCGCGCGAGCGGATTGAGCCGCAGGGCTGCCCCTTCGCGCCCCAGGTCGATGTGCACCCCGCCCTGCAGCAGCGTCGGGATGCGGGCCGCGTAGTCGCGATCGAACAGGCAGATGCGCACGCCGGGGTAGCGCCGGGCCTGCGCGACCAGGAAGTTGAGCAGCACCGACTTGCCGGAACCGCTGGGACCCAGCAGCAGCGTGTGCCCGACGTCGGCCACGTGAAGGTCGAGCGCGACGCGCGTGCCGTCGGTGGCGGGGAGATGGGTCAGGGCCGGCTGCGGCGAGCCGCACTGGCGAGACAGGTGCGCATTGCCGCGCGGCCCCGGATCCTGGGTGCGTAGTGGAGCGAGGTCGGAGGCATTGGCCGAGGACACGAGATGCCAGCGCGGGGTGAGCGCCCACTGGCCCGGCAACGACACGGTGTAGGCACCCAGCAGGTTGACCCGCTCGCGCAGCAGCAGGAAGCCGCGGCGGCGCAGCCGCGCGCCGCACTCGCTCAGGGTCGCGCCAAGCGTGTCGGGGTCGCGGCCGCGGGCCAGCACCACGAGACTCGCGTGACCGAACACCGCGCCCTCGGCCGTCAGGCATGCCAGCGCCTCGGCCGCGTCGTCGGCCAGCCGCTCACGGCCGGCATCGACCTGCGCGCTCTCCTCGCGGGTAAGTGCCTCGCGCAGGTAGGCGAGCACTCCCTTGCGCAGATTGCGCTGGTGGCGCTCGGCGTCGCGGATCCGCCGAGCCGCGCGCTGCGGATGCTCGAGACGCAGCACGCTCACCACGCTGAGTTCGCCGGGTACCGAGAGCAGTTCGTCCAGCATGCCCGGCCAGGTCGCGCCTGGCCAGCCCTTGATCGCCAGCGCGGCCATCCGGACGGGCGCCTCGTCGAGATGGAAGAAGCACAGGGTGTCGCTCGCCACGTCGAGCTGGTTGTCGGGAAGCCAGGCGTCGAGGTAGCAGGGCGGGTCTGGCAGCGCGACCGGCTGGCCCTCCGAGGCCGGGCTCGCCCGGTCATGCAGCGCCGCGAGCAGCCCGCCCCCGGCGAGGCGGCGCAGTCCGAGGAAGGGCACCCCCTGCTCGAACGCCTCCAGCACGGTGGCAAGCCGGGCGAGATCGCGGTCGATGCGCGCGGCCTCGGCCGCGAAGGCGTGCCGGCGATCGATCAGCGCGGCAAGCGCGCCCTGCAGCCCGGCGCGGCCGCCCTGCGCGAAGCCATCCAGCCAGGCGGACGGCGCGGCGGCCGGCGCAAGACACACGCCCAGCAGATGGCGGTTGGCGTAGGCGGCCTGCCGCCCGAGTTCGGCACACCACTGCTGCTCGATCGCGGCCGAGATCGGGTCGGGGAAGAAGCCGGGACACAGGGGCGGCGAGCGTCGCCGATCGACGATCCACCACAGCCCGCAGCGCTCGTCGAACGCGCGCAGCGCCTGCTCGAGCGCGCCGGCTACCCGCGACGCCTCGTCGGGATCCGCCGCCTCGAGGTGCGCGCCGGAGAACTCGTAGAGCGCGAGCAGCGCGCCGTCCTTGCACAGCACCACATCCTCGGCGAGCAGCGACATCCAGGGCAGCAGTTCGGCGTAGCCGCGGCTGCCATGGCGGTAGTTGCGCAGCCAGCGCCCGACGTTCAGCACAGCAGGTCGCGGCCAAAGCCGGGCGGGCGCGCGCCGCGCGTCATGCCCGCCCGCGGCCACGGGTCGTAGCGATCGGCCTGGCGAAGGTAGGCTGCGTAGACCTGTCGCGCGAACGGATCGCGGCGCGTCGCCCGCGCGGCGAGTGCGTGCACGACGACTGCAGCCGGCAGCCACGCCCAGAGGCCGAGCCCCATCGCGAGCGCAGCGGCCAGCGTGGCATTGACGATCGCGACCCTGGACTCGACGCCACCGAGCATCGGCCGCTCGAGCAGCGCAGCGTGCACGGGTGACTGGCGCACGGCGTTCACGGGCCTGGCTCAGCCGCCGAAGCAGGCGGTGGTCGCGCCGGCGCGGATCAGGCCCAGCCACTGATCGGCCAGCAGCGCGAACGAAATGCCGAACACCAGGCCGAGAAGGCTGCGGAACACGCCCCCCAGTTCGCCGAAGGCGATCATCAGGCCGGTGATGACGATCGCGATGACCGCCACCGCGCGGGCCACCGGCCCGGACAGGCTGCGCGCGACCACGCAGATCGGTCCCTCCCAGGGCGCGGGCGCGCCCTGGGCAAGGACGCTGCCGGCGATCGCGAAGAGGGCGAGCGCGCAGGCGACCCGCAGCCCCAACCGCCGGCGACCAGCCCACGGCGCGCAGGAGGCCCCTCGAGACACGACCGGATCGCCGGCAGGGTCGAGCCTCGATGGCACGCAAGGTCGCCGCTCGACCGGCGCAAGGCGCGTGCTCGACGCGGTCGGCGAGTCTCGGGCGATCGGCGCTACCGGTAATCCGGGTGATCTCGGCGTGCCCGGCGTGCCCGGCGTGCCCGGCGTGCCCGGCGTGCCCCGTGGGGCCGGTGCGCTCGGTGGGCTCGGTGGGCTCGGTGGGCTCGGTGGGCTCGGTGGGCTCGGTGGGCTCGGTGGGGCCGGCAAGACCGGCGGGGCGCAGGGGACTGGTGGGGGCGGTAGGCGAGGCGGGCGCGGTTGGTCGCGTGGGACGGGTGGGACGGGTGGGGCCGGTGCGATGGGCGCGATCGATGACATCGGCACCGCCGACGGCAGGCAGGGCATCGCCGGCGCGAGGGTCGAACGGTCAGCGGCGGGCATTCGCGGCTCCGGCTACGACCTCGGCGAGGTCGCGATCGATGCCACGCGAGGCGCGCACCGCCGGCCCCGGAGCGTCGGCAAGCCACTGCAGGCGATAGCCCCCGTCGGCATCCCAGCCGCGGACCCGCACCAGTTGCCGTACCGCGCGCACCCCTGCGGCGTGCTCGAGGACCGCGATCAGGTCGAAGGCCCGGACGATCGCCTCGCGCAGCGCCGCCACCGGCCAGGGCACGCCGGCGCACAGCGCGAGGCTCTCCACGCGCGCGAGCGCCGCGCGGACATCGCCCGCGTGCACCGTGGCCATCGTGCCGCGATGCCCGGTGCTTGCCGCCTGAACGAGATCGTAGGCCTCGGCGCCGCGCACCTCGCCGACCAGGATGCGGTCGGGCCGCAGTCGCAGCGCGAGCCGCAGCAGGTCTCGCAGGGACGCGCCAGTCGCGCTGTCGCGCACCAGGGCGACATGGTGCGGCAGGGCGGGCGCGAGCTCGGGCGTGTCCTCGAGGCTGATCACCCGCTCATGCGGTGGAATCTCCGCGCACAGCGCGTTGAGCAGCGTGGTCTTCCCGGAATCGGTTGCCCCGGCCAGCAGGATCGCCTCGCCGCGGCGCACCGCCTGCGCGAGGAGATCCAGCGTCGCGGCCTGATCCGGGGCTGCGCGAGCGAGCTCGGCAAGCCCGGGGCGCTGCCGGCGATGCCTGCGCAGGCACAGCACCGGGCCGGCTGGCGACAGCGGCGGCAAGCAGGCGGCCACCCGCAGCCCGTCGAAGCAGGTCTCGACCCAGGGATCGCTCCCCTCGACGCCCGGACCGCGGCCAGCGAGGCGACCGAGCAGCACGACCGCGGTGCGCAGCGCGGGGGCGCCGAAGTCCGCTGCGACCGGCTCGACCCGGCCTGCGCGCTGGACCCAGACCGCGGCCGGGGGATTGACCATGATCTCGGTGACCGCCTCGTCGGCGATCAGGCTGGCGAGCGGCGCGAGGGTCTCGCGCAGCAGCGATTCGGCACAGCGGGTGGTGGCAGCATCCATCGACGGTGGGGGGCGGTGTGCGCGGGGAACATGCCCCGCGCGAGTTGGGCGCAGGGACGCGCGCCGCCTGGCAGGCGTGCACGCGCCGGGTCCCTACTGTGGCGCGCATGCGATCAACGCTCACGCCCGGCAAGCACCCGTTGCAGGCGACAACCGGCCCGCGGTCAGCGCCCCTGCCCGAACCGGACGACTCAACGCGCCCCGACATCGGCTGCGCGTGTCTCGACGGGCGCAGGTGATGCGCCGGCAATGCGCAGGCGCCGCGACACGCCGAGCGCCCGACCCGCGGCACGTGCCCCGCGTACTCCAGCCCCGCCGGCCGCAGGGCCCCGCCGTCGCGGGTGTCGGACTCCGCGACAGGGTCCGCGCGGGGTCCGCAGTGGAGCCCCGCGGGGTCTGCGGTGGGGCCTGCGGTGGGGTCTGCGGCGGGGCCTGCGGCGGGGTCTGCGGCGGGGGCTGCGGTGGGGCCTGCGGTGGGGCCTGCGGTGGGGGCCGTGGGGGGACGCGCGGGGGGAACTGCGACGGGATCTGCGATGGGTCTGCGATGGGTCTGCGGGCGGTCTGCGATGGGTCTGCGAGTCGCC